>NZ_JBSXOQ010000081.1:0-92714 GCF_056859495.1 Sphingobium sp. L-44
ACCTGATCGAGAACTTTTTCTGCAAACTCAAAGAGTTCAAACGCATCGCCATGCGCGCCTGCAAAACCGACAGCAGCTTCGAGGCCATCATCTACCTCGCCGCAGCCGTCATCAACTCTCGATGAATCCCCACAGGCCTTAGGTCAATAGGCAGGGGTTCAATCGGCTGACAACGCAATTCGGAGGAGATATTATGCGTAACGCCCTGATGGCCATGGCCGCCCTGTCGCTGGCCATTCCCGTGTCGATGGCCGTTCCCACGGACGGCGCGCAGGCCCGCAAACATTACCGCTACAAGGAATGGCGCGGTCGCGATGGTCGCACCTATTGCCGCAAGTCCAATGGCACGACCGGCCTGATCGTCGGCGGCGTCGGCGGCGCCCTGGTCGGCCGAGCGATCGATACCCGTGGCGACCGCGCCACCGGCACGATCCTGGGCGCTGCCGGTGGCGCGCTGCTCGGCAAGGAAATCGACAGCAAGCGCCGCTGCCGCTGATCCCGTCGTCAAGGACAACGAAAAAGGGCGGCCTCCCGATGGGAAGCCGCCCTTTTTGATGGCCGAGGCCAAATGGCTTAGTTGGTCGCGCCCGAAGCCGCGCCGCGCGCGTCATCGACCTTGAACGACACGGTCTGGCCGCCCGAGACGCCCGAAACCTTGTCACCCTTGACCTGCAGGTTGAAGGCGACGGCGTCGGGGTAACGACGGCCCGAGATCACCTTGCCGGTCTTGGTATCCTTGACGTCATAGACGTAGGTGTAACCTTCGTGGGTGAAGCGCTGCTTGGCGGCGTCCTGCGCATTGGCGGGGGCAGCGACGGCAACGATGGCGCTCAGGGCGCCGGCGACAACAAACTTGGACAGCATTCGCATGGGTGTGCTCCTTGTGAATGCCCTCAAACACCTCTTGGACATTCTGTTCTGTTGCCGCCCATATGTTGCAGCGCAAAAACTCATACAATCGCAAAAAAGGGCGTTCCAGTTGCGCGAAACGCAATCGAGACGCTCTCGTTTTTCTAAGCCTTTGACAAGGCGACGATATGCTCGAACTGCTGCGGCGTCAGCGGCGCGACGGAAAGGCGCGATTGCCGCAACATCACCATGTCGGCCAATGCCGGGTCCGCCTTCATCGTCTTCAGCGTCACCGGGCGATCCAGTTTCTTGTGCGGCGCAACATGTACCGCGATCCACTTGCCGGTCTCGTCGGTGCTGTCCGGCGCCGCTTCCTCGACAATCTCCATGATGCCGACCGCCTCGACGCCGATATTACTGTGATAGAAGAAGGCCAGGTCGCCCTTGCGCATCGCCTTCATGTGCAGTTGGGCCGCGTGGTTGCGCACCCCGTCCCATTCCGCCTTCCCCTTCTTGACCAGGTCGGCATAGGAAAAGACGTCGGGTTCCGATTTCATCAGCCAGTAGTTCATGCCGCATCCTTGCATCAGGCGCCAAGGACGATCAAGGATGGGAACCATCGCGGCTGATCGCTATATCATCCGCAAGCCAAATCGATCTGGAGAATATACGTGTCGCAATCCGTGCTGGACCAGGTGCCCGTCCTGTCCATGGCAGAGATGAGCAAGGGCGATTTCGCCGCCGCCTTCGGTGGTTCCTTCCAACGCTTCGGCTTCGCCATGGTCAAGGACCATGGCATGGACCAGGCGCTGGTCGACAAGGGATGGGCGCTGGCCCGCGAATTTTTCGCCCAGCCAGTCGAAATGAAGCGCGCCTATGATGCCAAGTTCAATGGCGGCCAGCGCGGCTACACCGCTTTCGGCGTCGAGATCGCCAAGGGCGCGAGCGAGAATGACCTCAAGGAATTCTGGCATGTCGGCCGCGACCTTGCGCCCGGCGATCCGCTCGCCGAAACCATGCCACCCAATGTCTGGCCGACCGAAATGCCGGCGTTCCGCGACGTGTTCGCGCCGCTCTATGCCGAGTTCGACCGGGTCGGCGCTGAATTGCTGTCGGCGATCGCCCTGTATCTCGGCCTGCCCGAACGCTGGTTCGACGGCCCGATCAAGGACGGCAACTCGATCCTGCGCCTGCTCCATTACCCGCCGGTGTCGCCCGAGGCGCCGGGCATCCGCGCCGGCGCGCATGAGGATATCAATCTCATCACTCTGTTGCTGGGTGCCGAGGAAGGCGGGCTGGAGTTGAAGGATCGCGACGGCAACTGGCTGCCGGTCGTGCCGCCGCCGGGCGCGCTCGCGATCAATGTCGGCGACATGCTGCAGCGGCTGACCAATCATGTGCTGCCCTCGACCAGCCACCGCGTCGTCAATCCGCCGCCGGAACGGCGCGGCCATTCGCGCTATTCCATGCCCTTCTTCCTGCATCTGCGCCCGGACTTCATGATCGATGCGCTGCCGCAATGCGTGACGCCGGACAATCCGCGCCGCGAGGAACCGATCAGTGCACATGACTATCTGACCGAGCGGCTGATCGAGATCGGCCTGATCAAGAAGGCATAAGAGCCTGTTTGAGAAAGTCGGTACCGGCCCGCTCCCCCGCCCAGCCACCCGATCCAGTGTCATCCTGTCGGGTGGTTGGGCGGGGGAGCGGGCTGGCACCGTAACGAAAAATCACTCTTTCGCGATTTCTCAAACAGGCCCTACGAAAAGGCCCGCCGCTGCATCCGGCAGCGGCGGGCCTTTCATTCCCAGCGCAAGCAGCGCTTATTTCCGGCCGCGGCCCAGGGTAATGCCGATTTCCTCGCCCCGTTCGCTCAGCGCCAGCTTGACGATCTTCACCTCGACATGGCGGACCTTGTCGTCCTGCAGGAAGATGGTTTCGATGATATGATCGGCCACCCCCTCGATCAGGGTGAAGTGCAGCCCCTCGGGCAGCGCGGTCGACGCGGCATGCTTGAGGTCCATGTAGTTTTTCGACTCGCTGAGCGGCGTATCGGGATCATAATGGTCCGCGATCCGCAGCTTGGCCCGGATCGAGATGCGCAGCGGCTGGGGCAGATGCGTCTCTTCCGAATAGATGCCGGTCAATACGTCGACGTGCAGGTTGTTGACCTCCAGCGTCAGATAATCGTCAAAAATGCTGTCCATAGCTCGCCATGTCCGGTCGCGCGAAGGGCGCGGGTCCAGTTTGATCTTTCCTTTTGCGGCATGGACGCTATAGGCCCGCCGCTTCCGGCGCGGTCCATGCGCCATTGATGGCGGATCGGCAAGACATGTCAGCAATTCTTCCCCTCGACAGCCAGCCCGCCGACGCGGTCGAGGGCCTGCTGGACGCCGCCTTCGGTCCCGACCGGCACGGCCGCACCGCCTATCTGATCCGTGGCGGCATGCCCTGGCTGCCTGCCCTCTCCTTTGCGGTGCTCGATGAAAAGGACGCCCTGATCGGATCGCTACAGAGCTGGCCGGTGGCGCTAACCCACGAGGATGGCAGCCAAATGCCGCTGATCATGGTCGGCCCGGTCGCGGTTGCGCCAGCACATCAGAAGGGCGGCCACGGCCGCGCGATGATGGATGCAGTGGTCGCCGCCGCCCGCGCCCAGACCTGCGAACCGCTGATGATGATCGGCGATCCGGAATATTATGGCCGCTTCTGGGGCTTCACCGCCGACGGCACCGCCGGCTGGGATTGCCCCGGCCCGTTCGAGCCCCGGCGCCTGCTCGCCTTGTCGGTCGATGGCCGCCCGGTCGGCGGAACCGGCATGCTGTCGCCGCGAATCACCGTTACCGCCTGACCCGACCGAAAGACCTTTGCCAAGCGGGCCGGCCGCTCCTATCTGCTTTTCATGCCGATGGAGCCCCTGCCCGACCTCGCCGACCTGTCGCTCGCCGACATTGCCCGCCTTGCCGCCGAAAAGCGCCTGCCGCCGGTCGAGAAATGGAATCCCGACCATTGCGGCGACAGCGAGATGCGGATCGCGCGCGACGGCACTTGGTTCCATCAGGGATCGCCGATCGGGCGCGAAGCGATGGTGCGGCTCTTTTCCACCATATTGCGGCGTGAGGGCGACGGCTCTTATGTGCTCGTCACCCCGGTCGAGAAGCTGAGCATCGCGGTCGAGGATGCTCCCTTCGTTGCGGTCGAACTCAAGAGCGAGGGCGAAGGCGCCAGCCGCAAGCTCGCCTTCCGGCTCAACACCGGCGAACTGGTGCCGGTCGGCCCCGACCACGCGCTGACCCTGCGCGAGAAGGATGATGGTCCCCATCCCTATCTCCACGTCCGTGCCGGGCTCGACGCGCTGATCGTGCGCAGCGTCTATTATGAACTGATGAACCTGGCCCTGGATGAAGAAGGCGAGCGGGTCGGCCTGTGGAGCGAAGGCCGCTTCTTTCCGTTGGACGGCGCGGCATGACGCTGGCCGAGCGGCTGCGCGCCGCACTGATCGACGGGCATAGCCGCGACATCCAGTTGCTTCCGTCCGAAACCCGCGATCCGCGCATCGTCGGCGACATGGCGCTGGCCCCCGCCGCGGTGCTGGTCGCGATCACCGACCGGGCCAATCCCGGCCTGATCCTGACCCAGCGTTCGGAAAAGCTGCGCAAGCATGCGGGGCAAGTCGCCTTTCCCGGCGGCCGGGTCGATCCGGACGATGTCGACGAGATTGCCGGCGCCCTGCGCGAGGCACGGGAGGAGATCGCCCTGCCCTCCGACAGGGTCGACATCATCGGCACCTCCGATCGCTATCACACCTTCACCGGCTTCGACATCGTCCCGGTGCTGGGCGTCATCCCGCCCGACCTGCCGCTGCGCGCCCAGCCGGGCGAAGTGGCCGACTGGTTCGAACTGCCGCTTGACTATGCGCTCGATCCGGCCAATCGGGTGCGCCGCAGCCTGATGTTCGAAGGCATCGAGCGGCAATATTATGAAATCGACTGGCAGGGCCGCCGCATCTGGGGCGTGACCGCTGCCATCCTCGCCAATCTTTCCCGCAGGCTCGGCCATGACCCGCATTCTTCCTGACGCCCCCTGGCGCCACCGCTCAGGCCTTTCCGGCCTTCTCGCCGCGCTCGACGCCGACCAGGGCCGTGCCCGCTATGTCGGTGGCGCGGTGCGCGACGGGCTGCTTGGCCTGCCGGTCAATGATCTCGACATCGCCACCAGCCTGATGCCGCAGGATGTGGTCGATCGGCTGAAGGCGGCCGGGATCAAGGCGGTGCCGACCGGGATCGAGCATGGCACGATCACCGCCGTGTTGCCCGACGGGCCGGTCGAGATCACCACGCTGCGCCGCGACGTCAGCACCGACGGCCGCCGCGCCACCATCGCCTATACCGACGACTGGCAGCAGGATGCCGCTCGTCGCGACTTCACCTTCAACGCCCTCTATGCCGATCCGTTGACCGGCGCGATTAGCGACTATTTCGGCGGCGTGGCCGATCTCGACGCCCGGCACCTGCGCTTCATCGGCGATGCCAGCGCCCGGATCGCCGAGGATCATCTGCGCATCCTGCGCTATTTCCGCTTCCTGGCCCGCTATGGTGACAACGAAGTTGACGCATCGGCTTATGATGCCTGCGTCGCCGCGGCCAACAGCCTGATGGCCCTGTCGCGCGAGCGGATCGCCGACGAACTGCTCAAATTGCTGGTGGTGAATGATCCCGTGCCGGCGCTGCGCCTGATGGTGGACGGCGGCATCTGGCTGCCGGTTCTGCCCGAAATCACGCACGAAGGCATCGACCGACTGGCGAAACTGATCGCGCGGGAGAATGAGGCGAGCATGGCACCATCGGCGCTGCGCCGATTGGCCGCGCTGGTGCCGGCAGACGCGGCGCTGGCGGACCAGATCGGCGCACGGCTGAAACTCTCCAACAAGGCGCGCAAGCGGCTGATCACCGCGCTCGAAACCGCCTCCGCACCCGAAGGCCCGCGCGCGCTGGCGCACCGGGTCGGCGTGGAAGGCGCGATCGACCGCATCCTGCTCGATCCCGCAGCGTCCCTGTCGGCACTGGTCCCGCTCGACGGCTGGACGCCGCCCAGCCTGCCGATCGGCGGCGGCGCGCTGATCGCGCGCGGCCTCCAGCCCGGCCCGGACGTCGCCCGTGCCTTGCAGGAAGTGCAGAAATCATGGGTGGCGGAGGATTTCCCCGACGCCGACCGGGTCGGCGAAATCGCCGATCAGATCGTCTCGAAATTCCAGCGCACGCGCCAATAGTCGAAGGCATCGGCTTCGCTCATCGGGCGGGCGAAATAATAGCCCTGCCCCTGCCAGCAGCCCATCTTCTGCAGCATGTCGGCCAGTTCCTGGGTTTCTATACCCTCGGCCGTGACCCGCAGGTTGAGCGATTCCGCCAGTGACAATATGGTGCGGACGATCACGGCTTTATCGTGATCTTCCAGCATGTTGGATACGAAACTTCGATCGATTTTTAGGATGTCGATCGGCAGGCTGTGCAGGCTCGCCAGGTTGGAGAAGCCGGTACCGAAATCGTCCATCGCGATCGGCATCTGCAGATCCTTGAGCGCGAACAGCAATTTGCGCGCCTTGTCCGGATCGGCGATGATCGCGCTTTCGGTCAGTTCGGCGGTCAGGCGATGGCCGCCAATGCCCGAATAGCGCAGCGCTTCCTCGAACATCGATGCGACATCGTCGCGCGCCATCTGGATCGGCGACAGGTTGACGTTGACGCCGACCGGCAGGGCCTGGCCGAATTTCGCGTCCCAGCGGCTCAGCGCCTGCGCCGCTTCATAGGCGGCCCAGCGACCGAGCGGGGTGATGAGACCGCTCTCTTCCGCGACCGGCACGAACTCCACCGGCGAGACATGGCCCAGTTCCGGGTCATCCCAACGCGCCAGCGCCTCGAAACCGGTAATTTCGCCGGTCTGGAGATGGATCAGCGGCTGATAGGCCAGGGTCAGCCCGCCATGGGCCAGCGCATCACGCAGTCGGCTCTCGATCGAGAAGCGGCGCTGCGCTTCCTTGAGCACGCCATTGCGGTAAATCTCGACTTTGCCGGTGCGCTTGGCGATCTTGACCGCCGCCTGCGCCTTGCGGACGACATCGTCCGGATCATCCTCCAGATGCGTCGACAGGGCGCAGCCGATCGCGCAATCGACGCGGATCTGCAGGTCGGACAGGCGGATCGGCGAACTCAGCGCCTCCCTGATCCTCTGAACAATCTGAAGAGAGTCAGACAAGCCATTGTTCAAGCGTGCGAAAATGGCAAAATCATTGCCGCCGATACGGGCCAGCACATCGCCCTGGCGCAGGCAGGATTTGAGCCGCTTGGCGACCGTGATCAGCAGTTCATCACCTGCCATCGGACCCAGCGATTCATTCACCCGGCTGAAGCGGCTGAGGTCGATCGCGATAATGCCGAACTGGGCATTGCCCGGCCAGCTGCCATTGGCGAGCCGATCGTCAATCTCCTCGCCGAAGCCGGTGCGGTTGGGCAGCGCGGTCAGGCCGTCGGAGAGCAACTCGCGCCGCAAATTCTTCTCCATCGTCCGCTCGCTGGTGCGATCGATCGCGGTGAAGAGAAATTGTTCGGTGCGCGCGCCGGTGGCCCGCAGCCGTCCGAGCGTGCAGAGAAAATATTCAGGGCCAAGCTTGCCATCGCGGCGAATTTCGAAACTTTCCGAATCGCGATCCGACTGGGCGAAACCAGTGACGCGCGCGCGCCATTCGGCCGATGCCTGGGCCGTTGCGGCCGTACGTTCGCGATGTTCCCGGAACGCCTTGAGGAACGGCTCATTCGCCTCGACAATGTTTATAGCATTGTTTTCACACGATAAAATCGCCGCAGCCTGCGACAGGGCGGTGAGCCATTCGCTCGCTCCGATCATGTGCGGCAGATGCGTGTCATCACCCCCGGGCAAGGGGAGGCCACTGGTCTGTTCAGGGGGCCAGCTACGCACCGACATGGCTTTCATGCCTCTGCCTTATCCGCCAAGGGTAAATATTCGGGAAACGAACATCTGCCGATGGTGCTGAATTTGCGTCAGAACTTGTTGTCGCGCGGGAAGCCTGTCGGTGGCATGCGACCGGCGGCGCCGCGTGCGACCCGCCATGGCGTCATGTCCGCCTCGGTCCGGGTCCGGCCGGTCTCGCCGCCCATAGCCCAGCTGATCCCGTCGCTCAGGCGGAAAGCGATCGCGTCGGACAGGCCGCCGTCCCGATAGCGCTGCATCTGCACACCCTGCCCGCGCGCCATCTTGGGCATTTCGATGATCGAATAGACCAGCAGCTTCCGGTTCTCGCCGATGACGGCAATGCTGTCCGCCTCCGGATCGACCGCATGCACCACAGCAAGCTTCGCGCCCGTGCGGACATTGACCACCTGCTTGCCCTTACGCGTCTCCGCCAGGATATCCGCCACATCGGCAAGGAAGCCGCGTCCGTCGGACGAAGCCAGCAGCAATTGCCCGCCCGTCCTGGCCGGCATCAGCGCGACGATGCCGCCCTGATCGTCCATGTCGACCATCATCCGCACCGGGTCGCCAAAGCCGCGCCCGCCCGGCAACTTGTCCGCCCCCAGCGTGTAGATGCGCCCGCTCGACGTCGCCATCAGCAGCTTGTCGGTGGTATAGGCGTGGAAGGCGAATTGCGGGCCATCGCCTTCCTTGAACTTCAGCGTATCGGCCGCAGCCAGGTCACGATGCCCGCTCATCGCGCGGATCCAGCCGCGTTCGGACAGGATCACCGTCACCGGCTCGCGCTCGATCATTGCCTCCAGCGGGATCTCACGCGCCGGGCCGGCTTCCTCGACCAGCGTGCGGCGCCGGCCGATCACCGTATCGGGGCCATAGCGCTTGCGCAGGTCGGCAATGTCGCGCTTCAGCCGCGTGCGCTGCCGGGCCGGGCTCTCGACCAGCTTTTCCAGCTCCGCCTGTTCCTTGACCAGCTCGGCATGTTCGCGCCGCAGCTCCATTTCCTCCAGCTTGCGCAAGCTGCGCAGCCGCATGTTGAGGATCGCCTCGGCCTGACGATCGGTCAGGCTGAATTCGGCCATCATCACTTCTTTCGGCTCATCCTCGGTGCGGATGATCTCGATCACCCGGTCGAGGTTGAGATAGGCGATGATATAGCCGTCGAGCAGTTCCAGCCGCGCGGCGATCTTCTCCAGCCGGTGCTGCGCCCGGCGGACCAGCACCTCGATCTGGTGCTTGAGCCATTCGACCAGCACCGCGCGCAGCCCCAGCACGCGCGGCGTGTGACTGGCGTCGAGCACGTTGAGGTTGAGCGGAAAACGATTTTCCAGGTCGGTCAGCCGGAACAGGCTGTCCTTGAGGATATCGACCGGGACGTTGCGGCTCTTGGGCACGATGACGATGCGGATCGCCTCGTCGCTCTCGTCGCGCACATCCTCCAGGATCGGCAGCTTCTTGTCGTTGATCAGCGCCGCAATCTGCTCGATCAGCTTGGACTTCTGCACCTGATAGGGGATTTCGGAAATCACCAGCTGCCAAGTACCCCCGGCCAGCTTCTCGATCCCTTCCGCTTCCCAGCTGCCATCCTCGTTGCGGCCGGTGGAGAAGCGGGCACGGGTGCGGAAGGAGCCGCGCCCGGTGCGATAGGCTTCGGAAATGATCGCCTGATTATCGACCAGCACGCCGCCGGTCGGGAAGTCCGGCCCCTTGACGATCTCCATCAGCGCGGCGTCGTCCGCCTCCGGGCTGTCGATCAGCAAGGTGGCGGCATCCAGCAGTTCGCCGACATTGTGCGGCGGGATGCTGGTCGCCATGCCGACCGCGATGCCGCTGGCGCCATTGGCCAGCAGATTGGGGAAGAGGCCGGGAAAAACCTCCGGCTCCTCATCCTCGCCGTTATAGGTCGGACGGAAATCGACCGTGCCTTCGTCAAGGCCCGCCATCAGATCGGCCGCCGCCTGGGTCAACCGCGCCTCTGTATAGCGCATGGCCGCCGCATTATCGCCGTCGATATTGCCGAAATTGCCCTGGCCATCGACCAGCGGGGTGCGCAGCGAGAAATCCTGTGCCAGGCGCACCATCGCGTCATAGACCGACGCGTCGCCATGCGGGTGATATTTACCGATGACATCGCCGACGACGCGGGCGCATTTCTTGTAGCTGGTGGTGTTGCGCGCCGGATTGGCGACCAGAATGTCCGCGTTCGCGCCGCCCGGCTCCATCCGCAACAGCCGCATCGCCCAGAGCAGGCGCCGATGCACCGGCTTCAGCCCATCGCGCAGGTCCGGCAGCGAACGCGCGGTGATGGTGGAGAGCGCATAGACCAGATAGCGCTGCGAGAGCGCCGCGTCGAAAGGATGGTCCTTGATAGCGTCGAACGGGTCGCGAAAATCGGTCATCGGGAGTGGCTTAGCAGGACGGGGGCAAAACGGAAACGGATTTGCTCAATAGCCGCTGACGAGCATGTCCAGCGCGGTGGTGATGACATAATGATGCTGCTCCAGCGACAATAGCGGCTTGCCGATGGAACGCGCCGACACCGCTGCGGAAAATTGCGTCATCATCACCAATTCCTGCCCCTCAACATCGAAGCGCGGATTGAGCCGCGCCATCGGCGTCCCGACCTGCGCGATCGGCACCAACGGCACGACGAAACGGGTGGTAAGATGCGATAATAATTCTGCCTGACAGTCCAGCACATAGGCGCCGTCGGGCAATCGGTGCGCGTGAAAGCGCGCCATCAGAACAACCGATATTTTTCGAGCGGCAGTCCGTATTTCTCGACATAGGCGTTCGACGCCGCGATCCCCTCGGCATTCTCCGCCTGCCATAGCCGACCACGTTCTGCCGCGATCTCCTGGCGCAAGGCATCTTCGCAAGCACGCGACAGGTTGATGCCAAGAGCCTTGGCTTCCTCCACCAAGGCACTGTCGAGCGACAGGTTGGTCGCCTTGCGCGCTCCGATCCGCTCCTGCTTGGTCATACCGGCACTCCTGCATACAACATGCGCATAGATATACGCATGAACGCTCAACGCGGCAAGAAACGCGCGTCCGGATCGGCGGCGATGGCGGAAGCAAACTCGGCGCTGATCCAGTCGCGAAAAGCCTTGATCTTGGGCGTGTTGCGGACATGGGGCGGATAGACCAGCCAGTAGCTGGCAATCTCGCGGACATAGGAGGGCACCGCCTCCACCAGTTGCCCCGCTTCCACCTCTGCCTTCCAGAGGAAATGGTTGAGGATGGCGACACCCTGCCCGGCGATCGCGGCGCGCCCTTCCATCACCTGGCTGTCGAGCGCGATGCCCGGCGGGCCATCGGCCGGGTCGGCCTCAACGCCCATCGCCGCGAACCATTCATGCCACCACATGTCGTCGGGCGAGAGGCGCGGCAGGGCATGGAGCGCCTGCGCATCGGCGATCGGCCCGTGCCGGTCGCGCCAGGCCGGGCTGCACATCGGCACCAGCCGGTTATGGGTCAGCAGCTTCGCCTCCAGCCCCGGCCACTCGCCCTTGCCGCCGCGCACCGCCAGATCGATGCCGTCGCGCGCCAGATCGACCACCGCGTCATCCGCCATGATCCGCACTGCGAGGTTCGGGTGGCGCATCTGGAAAGCCCCGATCCGCGGCGCCAGCCAGAGATGCGCGAAACTGTTGGTACAGCTTATGCTCAGCACCGCCGAATGATCCTGGGTCAGCGCGGCAAAGCCCTGCCGCATCTGGTCGAAGGCGCGGGTCAGGATCGGCGCGATCTCGCGCCCCTTCTCGGTCAGCGCCACCTTGCGCCCGGTTCGCTGGAACAGGCTGATGCCCAGCCGCTCCTCCAACAATTTCACCTGATAGCTGACCGCCGCCTGGGTCATCCCCAGCTCCTGCGCGGCGGCCGTGAAATTTTCCAGCCGCGCGGCGGCCTCGAACACGCGAATGGCGGACAGGGGCGGCAGCGGCGACATGCGCCATTCGATAAGCCAGGCTTATCTATGCTGTCCATGCTTTTGTTGGCGCCAAGCGTGCCGTTCGGGCAGAGACAGCGGTGCCGGCGGCCATCCGCGCCCGGCGATGATCATGGACGGAAGGAACAGTGATGCGCGATCAATATGACGCCCGGCTGTGGAACGACAGCCATGAAGAAATCAGCAAAAGTGCCGACCATTTCCTGCATCGCGTGATGCAGGCATTTCGGGTGCTTCACCGCATCGAATGGAGCGCGCCCTGGGCCGATGAACGCCAATGCAAGCGCCCCTGCCAATCGTGAAAATCCCGGCAAGGGGCAAAACAGGGGTTGCGGTTTCCGGTACAGGCGCCACCTTTAGGCCGTGCCCGAAACCGCTCTTCCCCCTCTGCCCGATCTTCCCGCTCCCCCGCCCGCGCTGCTGACCGGCGCCGCCCTGTTCCTCGATTTCGACGGGACATTGGCGCCGATCGCGGACACGCCCGACGGGGTACATGTTGATGACGATCTGCTCGCCCTGCTGGCGGCGCTGCGGCGCAAGCTGGACGGACGCCTCGCCATCGTCAGCGGCCGGTCGATCGCCACGCTGCGCGATTTCGGCTTTGAGGATTTCCTGCTTGCCGGCACCCACGGCCTTGAATTTGCCGCGCCCGGCGCAGCGCCGGATGCGCCGCCCCGCCTGCCCGCCATAGACGCGGTCGAACGGGCCTTTCATATCTTTGCCGACACCCGTCCCGGCGTGCTGGTCGAACGCAAGTCGATCAGCGTTGGCCTCCATTTCCGTGGCGCCCCCGATTGTGGCGAGGCCGCCGGCCTGCTTGCCCATCAACTTGCAGAGGAACATGGCCTGGCCGTGCAGGCCGGCAAGATGCTGTTCGAACTGCGCCCCGGCGGCGCCGACAAGGGCAGCGCCGTCACCCGCCTGATGCAGCAGGCGCCGATGGCTGGCGGCACGCCGATCTTCATCGGCGACGATGTCACGGACGAGGAAGGTTTCGCCGCCGCCGCGCAATTGGGCGGCCATGGCATATTGGTCGGGCCCGCGCGGCACACGCACGCGGCCTTCGGCTTGGAACAGGTTGCCGCCGTCAGGCATTATCTGGCGCAGGGGGTCGCCGCGATCATCTGACCGGCGGCCACCATTCGCATGAACGAAGGGGGCCGAACATCATCGATACCAGCGACCATATCCTGGCCGGAAACGAGCGTGATCTCGACCTCTGGCCGATCGGAAACTGCCAGGCATCCGCGCTGATCGACCGCGCCGGGCGCATGGTCTGGGCCTGCGTGCCGCGGGTCGACGGCGACCCCGTCTTTTCCGCCCTGCTCGACAACAAGCATTGGGACAGCAAGGAAGCCCGCGGCTTCTGGGCAATCGAGCTGGAAAATTGCGTCGCGGTCGAGCAGCATTATATCCGCAACACGCCGATCCTGGTCACCCGCCAGAGCGACGGCCAAGGCAATGCGATCGAGATTTTCGATTTCTGCCCGCGCCACAAGCATAAGGGGCGCATGTATCGCCCGGTCGCCTTCGCGCGCATCGTGCGCCCCGCCGCCGGCAGCCCGCGCATCCGTGTCCGCCTGCGCCCCACGACAAGCTGGGGCAAGGAAAATGTCCCGATCACCTACGGCTCCAACCATATCCGCATGGTCCTGTCCTACATGGCGATGCGGATATCGACCAATGCACCCATTGGCCTCATTTCCCAGGAAAGCTGGTTCCGGCTGGAATCGGACATGCATTTCTTCATGGGGCCGGACGAGGGGTTTTCCGACGCGCTGCGCCCGGCGATCGAGCGGATGCTGGACGACACCATCCTGGAATGGCAGCTCTGGGTGCGCGGCCTTGCCATCCCGCCCGAATGGCAGGAGGCGGTGATCCGTTCCGCCATCACGCTCAAGCTCTGCCAGCATGAGGAAACCGGCGCGATCGTCGCCGCGCTCACCACCTCCATTCCCGAACATGCCGACAGCGGCCGCAACTGGGACTATCGCTACTGCTGGGTGCGCGACGCCTATTATACGGTCGAGGCGCTGAACCGGCTCGGCGCGCTGGACGTGCTGGAAACCTACCTCGTTTATCTGCGCAACATCGTCGACGGTGCCAAGGGCGGCCATATCCAGCCGCTCTACGATGTGCGCGGCAATGCGACGCTGCATGAATGGGAGGCCGCGCACCTGCCCGGCTATCGCGGCATGGGACCGGTGCGGGTCGGCAATGCCGCCTATGAACAGATCCAGCACGACGCCTATGGTCAGATCGTGCTGTCCTCGGTTCAGGGCTTCATCGACCGGCGGCTGCTGCGCATGGCCGGCCATGCCGATTTCGAGGCACTGGAGGCGGTGGGCGAACGCGCCTGGCAGGTTTATGACCAGCCGGACGCGGGCCTGTGGGAATTGCGCACCCGCGCCCATGTCCACAGCTACAGCGCGGTGATGTGCTGGGCCGCCTGCGATCGTCTGGCCCATGCCGCCACCGCGCTCGACCTGCCCCTGCGCGCCGCCCATTGGGAAAACCGCGCCGAAACCATGCGCGCCCGCATCATCGAATCCGCCTGGCGCGCCGACAGCAAGGCGATCTCCGCCAATTTCGAGGATGACGCGCGCGACGCGTCGCTGCTGCAACTGCTCGACCTGCGCTTCCTGACCGCCGACGATCCGATGTTCACCGGCACGCTCGAAGCACTGGAAAAGGATCTGCGCCGCGGCAACGACATGTTGCGCTACAGCGCGCCGGACGATTTCGGCGAACCGGTGACCGCCTTCAATGTCTGCACCTTCTGGCTGATCGAGGCGCTTCATCGCACCGGCCGGACCGAGGAGGCACGCGAACTGTTCGAGGAGATGCTGTCCCGCCGCACCGCCGCCGGCCTGCTGTCCGAAGATATCGATCCCCATAATGGGGAACTCTGGGGAAATTACCCGCAAACCTATTCGTTGGTCGGCATCATCAACTGCGCCGTCTTGCTGAGCAAACCGTGGAGCGTGATGCGATGAGCCGTCTGATAGTCATTTCCAACCGGGTCAGTCGCCCCAATGGCGCCGCCAACCAGGGCGGGCTTGCCGTGGCACTGGCGCAGGCGCTGCGTGAAAGCCGGGGCATCTGGGTCGGCTGGTCGGGTGGCACCACCGACAATTTCACCGGCCATATCGGCTTTGCCGACGATGACGGGGTGAAGACCGCGACGATCGACCTGGAAGAACAGGATGTCGACGAATATTATAATGGCTATGCCAACAAGACGCTGTGGCCGCTCTTCCATTACCGCATCGACCTGGCCGAATATGCCCGCGATTTCGAGGGCGGATACAACCGCGTCAACCAGCGCTTCGCCGACACTGCCAGCCCGCTGATCGAACCGGAAGACATTATCTGGGTGCAGGATTATCACATGATCCCGCTGGGCCAGATGCTGCGAGACCGGGGCCATCAAAACCGGATGGGCTTCTTCCTGCACATTCCCTGGCCGCCAACCCGCCTGCTGGTCTCGCTGCCCCATCATACCAAGCTGGTCAGCACCCTCTTCGCCTATGACGTCATCGGCTTCCACACCGAGGAATGGCTGGAATCCTTCCGCCATTATGTCGAGCGCGAGATGGGCGGCACCGTGGATGGCGACTTCGTCACCGTCGGCGGTCGCACCATCCAGGCCGTCGCCTGCCCGATCGGCATCAATGCCGAGGAGTTCAAGCAGGCCGCCGCCAGCGACGCGGCGGTGGAGATGCACCGCCAGGTCCGCGCCTCGCTGCAAGATCGCTCGCTGATCGTCGGCGTCGACCGGCTCGACTATAGCAAGGGTCTGGAAGAACGGTTCAACGGCTATGCCCGCTTCCTGAAGGATCATGCCGAACATCATCGCCGGGTCGTGCTGGCGCAGATCGCCCCGCCCTCGCGCGGCGAGGTGGAAAGCTATCAGCAGATCCGCGCCACGCTGGACTCGCTCGCCGGCCGCATCAACGGCGAATATAGCGATGTCGACTGGACCCCGATCCGATACGTCAACCAGGGCTATCCGCGCGACAAGCTGGCCGGCATCTATCGCTCCGCCCGGATCGGGCTGGTGACGCCGCTGCGCGACGGCATGAACCTGGTCGCCAAGGAATATGTCGCGGCCCAGAACCCGGACGATCCCGGCGTCCTGATCCTGTCCCGCTTCGCCGGCGCAGCGATGCAGCTCAAGGACGCGCTGCTCATCAACCCCTATAGCCCCGAAGAGATGTCCGACGCGATCGACCGGGCGCTGGCCATGCCGCTCGACGAGCGCAAGCGGCGCTGGCGGGCCATGATGGACAGCGTCGAGCAGCAGGATATCAGCTGGTGGCGCAGCGCCTTTACCGATCGGCTGGCGGCGACCCGCCAGGAAGAGCCGGAGGCCGAACCGGAACCGGCGACCGAATGATTGAGATCAGGCACCGGTCCCGCTAGGCCGGTGCCATGCATAGCGAAGATGATGACGAACCGCGCGGCCTGTGGGCCGCCATCAGTGCCAAATCCGGCGTGATCATTGGCAGCATCGGCCTGATCGCCTGGCTGGCGCTGATCTGGTTCATGTTCGGCGACGTGCTGTAGCGCGTCCCCTGCGGATTTCCCCTTGCGCCTCGTTGAACCAGCGGCAGACATGATGCCGCTCCGGCTTCGGGAGCGCCAAATGGGGGATGTCCATGCTCGATCGCCGTTCCTTCCTCGGCAGCGCCGCTGCCGCCTCGCTCGCCGCGCCGATCGGCGCGGAAGCGCTGACCAGCGTGCCGCTGCCGGCCGCCGATCTCCATGCGAAGAATGAAGATGCTTATTGGGCGGCGCTGCGCAAACAGTTCCTGATCCCGGCCGATGTCGTGAACCTCAATGTCGGCACCGTCGGCTCCTCGCCGCGCCCGGTATTGAAGGCGATCTTCGACGGGTTCGAGACGACCGAGCAGATGACCCAGGAAGGGTCCGAGGATTATCCGATCTGGGGCTATGGCGCCTGGGACCAGTATCGCAAGCCCTTTGCCGACTTCATGGGCGCGAAGGTCGAGCAGATGGCAATCCTGCGCAACTGCACCGAGGCGAACAGCTACATCGCTAATGGCTTCGACATGAAGCCGGGCGACGAAGTGCTGATATCCGACGAGGAACATGGATCGGGCGAAATGCCCTGGATGCTGCGGTCGCGCCGCTATGGCGTGGTGGTCAAGAAATTCGCCATGCCCAAGCCGCCGAAGAGCGCGGCCGAAATCCTCAACCGCATCAACGACGCGATCACGCCGAAAACCCGGATCATCTTCGTCAGCCATATCAGCACCTCGACCGGCGTGGTGCTGCCGGCCAAGGATATCGCCGCGCTCGCCCGGTCGAAGGGGATCATCTCCGCCTTCGACGGCGCCCATGCGCCCGGCATGATGAAGGTCGACCTCAATGATATCGGCTGCGATCTCTATACCGGGTCGATGCACAAATGGCTGTTCGCGACCAAGGGGACCGGCTTCCTCTATCTGCGCGACAAGAGCGTGATGGACCGGGTGTGGAACACGATCGCGACCGGCGGCTATGACGATCCGACCCGCATGGCCGACCGCTATATGCAGATCGGCTCCTCCTGCATCCCGACCTTGATGGGCCTCAACGCCGCGATCGGTTTCGCCACCAGCATCGGCATGGACCGGATCGAGGCGCGCAACCGCATGCTCGCCGACTATATCCATGCCGAAATGGTGAAGCGCGGCGCGGAGGATTGGACCTCGCCCGATCCGGCGCTGCGCTGCGCGATCACCACCGTCAACGTGCCCCCGGTGCAGCGGATGGAATTGCAGGACTGGCTCTGGAAGAACCACAAGGTCCGGATTCGCGGCGGCAACCCCAGCAAGCTGCGCCTCGCCACCCCCTATTTCCTGAGCAAGGCGGACATCGACCGCGTCCTTGGCCTGTTCGATGACTATCGGAAGATGAAGGGGGCCTAGCGGCTACAATTGCACCCCCGCCTATATTGCTCTATGGGCCACCCCAAGCAGCCCCGGCACCCGCTGATCCTTTCCGATTCGCGTTTGCCGGGGCAAAATCTTTTGTAAGAAAAAGACAGGAACGCGCATGGCCCGTCGCCGCCAGATCTACGAAGGCAAGGCAAAGATCCTTTACGAAGGCCCCGAGCCCGGCACGATCATCCAATATTTCAAGGATGATGCGACCGCCTTCAATGCCCAGAAGAAGGGCACGATTTCGGGCAAGGGCGTGCTCAACAACCGGATTTCCGAGCATATCTTCACCCTGCTCGGCCAGATCGGCGTGCCGACCCACTTCATCCGCCGCCTCAACATGCGCGAACAGCTCGTCCGCCAGGTCGAGATCGTGCCGATCGAGGTCGTGGTGCGCAACGTTGCCGCCGGTTCGCTGTCGAAGAAGCTCGGCATCGAGGAAGGCACCCAGCTGCCCCGCACACTGATCGAATATTGCTACAAGGATGATGCGCTGGGCGACCCGCTGATCTCCGAAGAGCATATCGCCTGCTTCGGCTGGGCCACGCAGGAAGAGATGCACGACATCGCCGACATGGCGATCCGCATCAACGACTTCATGTGCGGCCTGTTCGCCGGCATCGGCATTCGCCTGATCGACTTCAAGCTGGAATTCGGCCGCCTCTATGACGGCGACTACAGCCGCATCATCCTGGCCGACGAGATCAGCCCCGATGGTTGCCGCCTGTGGGACATGGCGACCAACGAGAAGCTGGACAAGGATCGCTTCCGTCGCGACCTCGGCGGCGAAGTCGAAGCCTATCAGGAAGTGGCGCGCCGTCTGGGCCTGCTGCCCGAAGGGCTGGACACCACCGTCCTCGACCTCGACACGCATCGCAAGAAGCGCGAGAAGGACTGATCTACGAAAAGGCCGGCCGCAGCGCCGGCCTTTTTTTATGCGCTTTTGGCGCGCCTGCACCGCTTCCGAAATGCGCTCTTTCGCGCATTTCGAGGCAGCCTCTCAACCGATCAGCGCATCCGCCATCAGCTTGAGCCCCAGCAGCACCATCAGCACATAGATGAGCGTGTAGAAGCGCGCAGCGTCCACCCGCCGGACCAGCCAGACGCCGGCGAAGGTCGAGACCACCGCCACCGGCACCAGCAGCGCCGTCGCCATCAGATTGGCGTGGGTGAACTGACCCAGCGCGGCATAGGCCGGCACCTTCATCCAGTTCATGACAGCAAAGGCGACAGCCGTCGTGCCGACCAGCATGTCGCGCGGCAGCTTTTTGGGCAGCACCCACATCTGGAAGGGCGGTGATCCGGCATGGGCGATCTGGCTGGTGAAGCCGCTGGCGATACCGAACAGGGTGCCGACCCAACCCGGCGAACTGGACGGCAGGACGATCGCCCCGCCCCGCTCGACCCAGAGCCGCTGTAACCCGAACAAGGTGGAAATGGCGCCGAGAGCGCCCAGCACTACGGTTTCGGAAACTTGCGCCGCGAACCAGTAGCCCAGCCCGACGCCGATCGCCATGCCGGGCAGCATCACCGCCAGGATATGCCCGTCCCAGCTGCGGCGGAAGGCCCAGACGCTGACCGCGTCCTGCAGGATCAGGATCGGCAGCAGGATCGCCGCGCCGCGCACCGGATCGACTCCCAGCGCCATGATCGGCATCGCCAGCGCCCCGACACCGGCAAAGCCGCCCTTGGCGAGCCCCGATATGATGACGGCGATGATGGCACAGGCGAGATAGAGAAGGTCGGGACTCATGCCCCAGCCTTATAAGCAGTTGCCCGCAAAGAGAATAAGCGGGGCGACCTGGGCCGCCCCGCCCGTGACATTCAGTTCCGTTCGCGTCCCAGATTGGGCAGGAAGGCGGTGAGCAGGCCGATCGCCGGCAGGAAGGCGCAGACACGGAACACCATCTCGATGCTGCTATGGTCGGCCAGCCAGCCCAGCCCGGCCGCGCCCAGCCCGCCCATGCCGAAGGAGAAGCCGAAGAACAGACCGGAGATCATCCCGACCTTGCCGGGCACCAGCTCCTGCGCGAAGACGACGATCGCGGGAAAGGCAGAGGCAAGGATCAGCCCGATGATGACGGTCAGCGGCCCGCTCCAGAACAGCCCGGCATAGGGCAGCGCCAGGGTGAAGGGCAGCGCCCCCAGGATCGAGAACCAGATCACATATTTGCGCCCGAACCGGTCGCCCAGCGGCCCGCCCGCGACCGTGCCGACCGCCACCGCGGCCAGGAAGGCGAACAGATGGAGCTGCGCATTCTGCACCGACAGGTCGAACCGCTGGATCAGGTAGAAGGTGTAATAGCTCGTCAGGCTGGCGAGATAGACATATTTGGAGAAGATCAGCGCCAGCAGGATCGCAATCCCCCGCGCCGCCTGCCCACGCGGCAGTTCGATATGCAGCGCGCCAGCACCACCGACCTGCAACCGGCTGAGGCCATGATGGCGATACCAGTTGGCGACATTCCACAGCACCGCGCCCGACAGCAGCGCCAGCAGCGCGAAGAAGGCCAGGCTCGACTGGCCCCAGCGCACCACGACCAGCGCCGCCGCCAGCGGCCCCAGCGCCTGCCCCGCATTGCCGCCGACCTGGAACAGCGACTGGGCCAAACCATGGCGACCGCCCGCCGCCATCCGCGCCACGCGCGAGGATTCGGGATGGAAGACCGAGGAACCGACGCCCAGCATCGCCGCGCCGACCAGCACCAGCCCATAGCTGTGCGCGATCGACAGCACGGTCAGGCCCGCCAGCGAGAAGAGCGTGCCGCCCGGCAACGCCATCGGCGTCGGTCGCTTGTCGGCATAGAGGCCGATCATCGGCTGCAGGATCGACGCGGTAATCTGATAGACCAGGGTCACCATGCCGATCTGGCCGAAGCTCAGATGTAGCTCGCTCTTGAGACCCGGATAGATGGCGGGAAGCAGCGACTGCATCATGTCGTTGAGCAGATGGCAGAAGCTGATCGCCACAATCACGCCAAATGCCGTGCCGCCCGCTGCCAATTGTGCGCCTGCCTTTTCTATCCTTATCTCTTTCATTGTCGGTTCCTTTCTGAGGCCGGACCGATTAGCGCTTCCCTTCCCGTCCCGCTTCCGCATATGGGTCAATCTCTTTTGCGATCGGGACAATGATGGACCAGCGCCACCCCGACGATCATGAGCATGTGCCCCGGCCCGTGGTCGGCATCGGCAATGATTATCCGCCCTCCTTCGAACTGGCCGAGCATCAGCATCGCCGCGGGCAATTGCTCTATGCGGCGTCCGGCGTGGTCGCGGTGAGCACGCCGCAGGGCGCCTGGGTCGCCCCACCCGAGCGGGCCGTCTGGATTCCGGGCGGCACGCCCCATGCGGTGCGAATGGTCGGCGCGGTGCAGACGCGCAGCGTGCTGGTCGATCAGGCCGTCTATCCCGGCCTGGCCCGGTCCTGCCGGGTGCTCGGCGTGTCACCGCTGCTGCGCCAGTTGCTGGTGGAGGCTGCCCATGTTCCGGTCGAATATGCGGAAGCGGCGCGCGATGGTCTCGTCATGCGGTTGCTAGTGGCGGAGATCGAGCGGGCGCCTCTGATCCCGCTCGCCGTGCCCTTCCCACGCCATGCCGCGCTTGCGGCGCGCTGCCACGCCTTTGTCGAACAGCCACAGGCCCATGTGACGATCGACCAATGGGCTGGCGCGCTGGCGATGAACCGGCGTCGCTTCACCCGGCTGTTCCGGCAGGAAACGGGGATGAGCTTCGCGCAATGGCGGCAACAGGCCTGCCTGTCGGCCGCCCTGCCCCGGCTAGCGGCGGGCGAACCGATCACGACGATCGCGCTGGACCTGGGCTATGACGGGCCGGCCAATTTCTCGACCATGTTCAAGCGGGCGCTGGGCGTCTCGCCCAGCCGCTATCGCCCCTAAAGGATCAGGCGGACTTGGCGCGATAGCCGACCAGCAAGCCGAAGCAGAAGGTCGCGAACAGCGCCAGCTGAACCCGCCCATGCGGGTCGTCATAGCCCACAATCTGCTGCCCCCAGGCAAAAAGCCCCACAAACATTGCCAGTGCCAGACCGGACATGCCCCATATCCCTGTAAAAAACTCGGCGATCAGATTATCCTCAGCTTCCTAAGAAAGTCATAATCTCTTGCCTGCGCGCCGCGCCGCGCCTAGGGGGAGCGGCAAAGTTCATCCCCCCGCATCGGCGGGCGGCATGCCAAGGAGTTTGCACCTCATGAAAGCCCGCATCTTCGTCACTCTCAAGGGCGGCGTCCTCGATCCGCAGGGCCGTGCGATCCATCACGCGCTCGAAGGCCTGGGCTTTGGCGGCGTCAACGACGTGCGCGCCGGCAAGCTCATCGAGCTGGACCTGGCCGATGGCACCAGCGACGAGGATATCGACGCCATGTGCCGCAAGCTGCTGGCCAACACGGTCATCGAAAATTATCGCATCGAAAAGGTGGCCTGAGCCATGAAGAGCGCCGTCATCGTCTTTCCGGGCAGCAATTGCGACCGCGACCTGGCGGTGGCGTTCGAGGCTGCGACCGGTTCCAAGCCCACCATGGTGTGGCATCGCGATACCGAACTGCCCGACGACATCGACCTGATCGGCGTGCCCGGCGGCTTTTCCTATGGCGACTATCTGCGCTCCGGCGCTATGGCCGCCCGCTCGCCGGTGATGCAGGCTGTCGCCCGCGCCGCTGACCGTGGCGCCTTCGTCCTGGGCATCTGCAACGGCTTCCAGGTGCTGACCGAAAGCGGTCTGCTGCCCGGCGCGCTGCTGCGCAACGCCGGCGGTCATTTCGTCTGCCGCGACGTCGCCCTGACCGTCGAGAACGCCCAGAGCGCCTTCACCAGCCGCTATGCCGCCGGCGAAGCGATCAGCTTCCCGGTCGCCCATCATGACGGCAATTATTTCGCCGACGACGCCACGCTCGATCGGCTGGAAGGCGAAGGCCGCGTCGCGCTGCGCTACGCCCTGAACATCAACGGTTCGGCCCACAACATCGCCGGCGTCCTCAACGAAGCCGGCAATGTGCTGGGCATGATGCCCCACCCCGAACGCGTGATCGAACAGGCCCATGGCAACACCGACGGCCAGCGCCTGTTCGCCGGCCTGGTCGAGGGCCTGCTCGCCCGCGCCTGATCCTCCGGATCGAGATCACAAAAAAGCCCGCCACGCATCAGCGCGGCGGGCTTTTTTTTTAGTCCGGCTGCGGCGATGCCGGCATCGGTCCTGACTTGCATCATTCCCCCTTTGTTCTACACGGGATGGACAATGACCAAGGGGGATCGATGATCAGCAAATCGCGCGTGCAGCTGATGGCCTTGCTGCTATTGCCGACGGCCGCTCAAGCTGCCGAACCCGGCACGATCGCGGTTCCCGAAGCGGTCCTTGCGCTAAGTGGCTGCTGGGAAGGCGAAGGCAGCGTGATGGGCAAGCCGGTCAGCGTGTCCATCCGCAGTCAGCCCATCACGCTCGACGCCATGCTCGCACTCGATGTGGAAAGTAGCGCCCTGGCCGATCCCAAGGATCGCTATGCTGCGCATCTGATCTTCGGCGGCACCGCAAAATCCCATCCGATCATCGGTTTCTGGGCCGACAGTTTCGGCGGCGCCTTCACGGCCCTTGGCGAAGGCGAAAGCCAGCCCGATGGCTTCGACATCGACTATGCCTATCCCGACGCGACCTTCGTCAACCGTTGGCGCATCAAAGGCGCGCAACTGACATGGACCATCGTCGCGCGGGACGAGGCAAATGCCGAAAAGCCCTTCGCCAGCTACAGCCTCCACAAGGTTGCGTGCGCGCCCGCCAAGACGCGCTAAACGATCAGGTTCTAGCCGCCCCGGTGATAGTCATAATCATAGGCCCGGCCATGCGCCTTGGTCAGCACCGCGCCGACGATCGAGCCGCCAGCCCGGCGCAGTCGTTCCACCGCGACCCGCAGGCCGCCATGATGGTTGCGGCCCCATTCGACCACCAGCAGCGTGACCTGCACCTTGGCGGCGAGCAGTTGCGCGTCGGACATGCCCAGGATCGGCGGCGCGTCGATCAGCACCGTGTCATAGCGGTCGCGCACCGCGCCCAGCAGCGCGTCGAGCGCCGGGGTGGAGAGCAGTTCCGCCGGATTGGGCGGCACCGCGCCACAGGGTAGCAGCGACACGCCCGCGACACCGCTGTCGAGGATCAGATCCTCGGCCTTGCCCTGCCCGGTCAGCACCTCGCTGATGCCGCGCGTCGCGGTCACCCGGAACAGGCTGTGCTGCACCGGCCGGCGCATGTCGGCGTCGATCACCAGCACCTTCTTGTCCAGCCGCGCCAACGCGCGGGCCAGCGCGTTGACGGTCAGCGACTTGCCTTCCTCCTCCTGCGCGCTGGTAACCAGGATGGAGCGCGGCAGGCCGGCAACCGATGCCAGTTGCAGCGACGCCGCGATCGGCGCGAAGATGTCGGGCGCGCTCGGCTGGTCGCCGGTGGTCGGCACTGCGCCCAGCAGCGGCAGGTCGACACGCTCCGCCAGCGTATCGGCCGACGTCACCGCATCGTCGAACATGTGCCGCGCCGCGATCAGCAGCAGGCCCAGCAGCATACCGCCGAGCAGCGCAAGCAGCATGATCTGGCCGGCATGGGGGGCAAAGGGCGTGGTCGGCACCGCCGCCCGGTCGAGCGGCTGGATGCGGCCGGCCTGGAAGCCCGCCTGCGACGCCATGTCGCGATAACGCTGCAACAGGCTGTCATGCAGCAGGCGATAGGTTTCGACCGACCGGCTCATCATGCTCATCTGCATGTCGCGGCCGCGCTCGACCCGCGCATCGCCTTCCAGCGCGGCGATTTCCGAAGCGATCTGCTTCTCGCCATGCGCCGCCACCTCATATTCCTGGCGCAGCGACGCGCGGATGGTGTTCGCCATGCTCTCGGCCTGATCGTCAAGCGCCGCCAGCCGCGCCCGCGCCTCGCGCATTTCTGGGTGGGCATCCTTGCGGAACTGCCGTTCCTCGACCAGCGCCGCCCGCGCCTGCGCCCGCTCCGCCATCAACTGCTGCATGGCGCCGTTACCCAGCACCTCGGGCAGCGTCTCGGCGCTCGCCGCCTTGGCGCTTTCCCAGCGCTTCTGCGCGGCGATACGGTCGGCGACGGCCTGCGCGCGGAAGGCGTTGAGCTGCGCCAGACGCGCTGCGGTCGACCCTTCCGGCACCGGCGCGGCATCGGGCTTTGCATCCTTGCCGTCGCTCTTCTTGTCCTCGTCCGTGGCCGCCTCGGCCGGCACAGCGCCGGTGCGCGAGGCATAGACCGCCAGATCCCGCTCGGCCCGTTCCAGATCCTTGCGTGCCCCATCCAACTCGCCCAGCAGGAAACGACGCGCCTGCACGCCGGATTCAAAACCGCGCTTCAGGTCCGCCCGGATCAGGCTGTCGGCATAGCTGTTCGCCACCCGCGCCGACAAGGCCGGATCGGCGCTGACGAAGCTGATGCGCAGCACGCGCGACTTGCCCGGCAGTTCGACCTGCAGATTGTCGCGCAGCAACTTGATGACCTGCTCATGCTCGACCTGGCGCTGGGTCAGGCTGCCCTGCCCCTGTGCCGGGCGGCGCGCATCCATGCCCTGGAAGAAGACCGGGCTGCCGACCAGCGCCAGATCGCGCGCGACATCCTCGGCCAGTGCCCGACTGCGCAGCACTTCCAGTTCGGTCTGCATCATGCTTTCCGTGTCGGCCGCGCTGACCGGCTTCTGCATCGCGCCGGCGCCGGCGGCTCCCGCCGGCACATCCTCCACCTCGACCGAGGCGGTCGCGCGATAGTCGGGCGTCGACAGCAGGATATAGATCACGCCCGCCAGCACGCAGAGCGCCATGGTAACGAACAGGATCACCCTGTGCCGCCGCACCACGGTCCATGTGCCGCGCGCGCTCTCGACAAAGCGGGTGGTGCGATCCTCCTCCCCGGCCTGACGCTGTTCCAGTTCGATGATCCGGGACACCATCAATTGCCTCCGTCTATGGCGATGAAGCCGGTCGCGACGGCAGGAATGGCGATCAGCGCGCCGCCAAGGATAGCCTTGGCGCGCGACAGGCCGACGATCACCAGATCGCCGGGCAATATTTCAGGATCGGGCGCTTCGCCCCTGCGGATGGCACCCAGGTCGAAAGTCGCAGCCTGGCGCTGCCCCTCGACGGTGCGGACCACCACCACCTGCCCCAGGCTCGCCAGCCGGGTTGGGCCATGGGCCAGCGCCACCGCCTGGATGAGGCCGATCCGGCCTTCGATCGGGAACAGGCCGGGCTCGCGCACCTCGCCATCGACGGTGATGCGGCGGCCGATCGCCTGCTTCACGAACACCGTGACCTGCGGCGACACCAGATAGCGCTCGCCAAGCCTACCGGCGATCACGTCCGACGCCTCGCCGGCGGTCAGCCCGCCGATCGACACATCGCCGACCAGCGGCATGCGGACCATGCCGGCCGCGCTGACCCGCGCATCCTCCAGCGACAGGTCGGGCTCATGATAGACCTGGATACGCAGCACATCGTCGGGACTGATGACATAGTCGCGGCCCACCGCGGCGGGCGCGGGCATCAGCGCATAGGCGGCCTCGCCGCGCGGGGCATCCTCAACAGTCGAGCAGCCGGCGAGCAGCATCGCCGCTGCCGCGACGGCGCCGCCCTTCATGCCCTTGCCATAGTGCCCCAAAATCTGGCGCTTCATGCGCATCAACACCCCATTGCGAACCGGGTGCGGCCCGCAAAAGGGCCGCTCGGCTCGGGGGTTAGCGACGCGGCACCGTCATGGCAACCGCGCGGGGGGCAGGACGAACCGCCCGGCCGACGATCAGACCGCGATGCGCTGCGCAGCCGGCTCGGGCTGACGGCGCGGCTGGTCGGGCCAGATGCCGCGCGTGTCATAGACGGCCTTACCGGCGCGTTCGTCGACGGGAACGGATTTGAACATGTCATGATCGACAAGAATGATGAACACGCCGCATTGTTCCAGAGCCGTATCGAGATCGATCAGTTCGGCGCCGGTGCCGGCGAACTCCATCGGCAGATCCTGGGCATAGGGTTCGACCAGCTTGACCCGCTTGCCGTAGCGGCGGGCTAGCCGGCTGGCGACCTTGACCGCCGGGCTTTCGCGGAAATCGTCGATGTTCGGCTTGAAGGCGAGGCCGAGACAGGCGACATCCTCGCCGGCAAAGGCGTCGATCATGTCCGACGATTTGGCCACGACATAATCGGTCTTGCCGTCGTTCACTTCGCGCGCGGTGCGGATGATGCGGGCATTTTCCGGGTCGCCATGGACGATGAACCAGGGATCGACGGCGATGCAATGACCGCCGACGCCCGGCCCCGGCTGCAATATGTTGACGCGGGGATGACGGTTGGCCAGGCGGATCACTTCCCACACGTCGATGTCCATGCGGTCGGCGATCACCGACAATTCATTGGCGAAGGCGATGTTGACGTCGCGGAAGCTGTTTTCAACCAGCTTGACCATCTCGGCTGCCCGCGCGGTGGTGGTGATGCAGGCTCCGCGCACGAACTGGCGGTAGAAGCCCAGCGCCTTGCGCGCGCAGCGCGGCGTGATGCCGCCGATGCAGCGATCATTGTCGATCAGCTCGACCAGGATGCGGCCGGGCAGCACCCGCTCGGGGCAATAGGCGATAGCGATGTCGCCCGCCACGCCCGGCGCCGGCATCTTGAGGTCGGGGCGTAGCTCGGCGATCAGGTCGCGCATCGCCTCGGTCGTGCCGACCGGCGAGGTAGATTCCAGGATCACCGTATCGCCGTTCTTCAGCACCGGCGCGACGGTCCGCGCCGCCTGCAACACATAGGAGATGTCGGGCGCGCGGTCCTCGGCCACCGGGGTCGGCACGGCGATGATGAAGACGTCACTGGCCTCTACGCTGAGCGACGCACGCAGATTACCGCGTGCCACCACGCCCTGCACCAGGCCGTCCAGATCGACTTCCTCGATATGGACCCGGCCCGAATTGACCGTCTCGACCACATGGGCGCTGACATCGACACCGACGACCTGCGCCCCGCCGCGCGCGATCAGCGCCGCAGTCGGCAGGCCGATATAGCCCAGGCCAATGACGGAAACCTTCTGCTTGCTGTCGACGGGCATGGATATTTCAAATCCTTTTTGATCTGTTCAGCCTGTTCCTGCCCGAAAATACTGAAGATTCTGGTAATAGGCAGGATCGAATGTCAGTGCCGCGCCATTTGCAAGCCGATCAGCAAGATCGATGCAACCCAGACCATGCCGATATAGAGGCGTATCCGTCGTTGCGGAAGGACCATGCCTGACGGCAACCGAACGGCTGGCTTTCCCCATGCCCAGACCAGCACCGCGCCCTGCGGGAGTGTGACGTAGAGCAGCATCAATGCCCGACCGACCCAACTCGGCGCACCAAGGCTGAACAGCAGCATCTGGAGGATTGCCAGGACGATGAAAGCCATGACGACCGCGCAGGCAACCACCGGCCCATAGCTGCCAAATTCCTCGAGATCGACGGCCTCCGCTTGATCGGCGGCTTCATCAGCGAACAGCCGATCGAGTTGGTCCTCGTTAGGCAGCATCGGCAATGATATCCGCGATCCGCTCGGCCGCCTTGCCGTCGCCGAACGGGTTATGGGCACGGGCCATCGCCTGATAGGCGGCATCATCGTCGAGCAGCCCCAGCACCTCGCGCACGATCCGGTCCCGGTCCGCGCCGACCAGCTTCGCCGTGCCGGCCTGCACCCCTTCGGGCCGTTCGGTGGTCTCGCGCATCACCAGCACCGGCTTGCCGAGCGAGGGCGCCTCTTCCTGCACGCCGCCGCTGTCGGTCAGCACCAGATGGCACAGGTCGAGCAGGCGGACGAAATGCGGATAGTCGAGTGGTTCGATCATCGCGACATTGGGCAGGTCTCCCAACACCGCATCCATGACCGGACGGACATTGGGATTGGGATGGACGGGGAAGATCACCGCGACATCGGGCCGCGCGGCGATATCGGCGATGGAGCGCGCGATCGCCTCCATCCCACCGCCGAAATTCTCGCGCCGGTGACTGGTGACGGCAACGATGCGCTTGCCGGCGAAGCGCGCCGCCAGATCGTCGAGGCCGCTGGCCAGTGCCGGTTCGCCATTGACCCGATCGACCGTCGCCAACAGCGCGTCGATCACGGTATTTCCCGTGACATGAATGCCGGCCGCGTCGCGATTTTCCCGCAGCAGCGCATCGGCCGCCGCCTGGGTCGGCGCGAAATTCATGTCGGCAATGCACGCCACGACGCGGCGATTGACCTCCTCGGGCCAGGGATGATGGATGTCGCCGCTGCGCAGGCCGGCCTCGACATGGGCGACCGGGATCTTGCGATAATAGGCCGCCAGGCTCGCCACCATCGTCGTCAGCGTGTCGCCATGCACCACCACCCGGTCGGGCTTCTCCGCGTCGAACGCCTCGCCCAGCGCGACGATCAACTTGGCGGTCAGCCCGTCCAGCGTCTGGTTGGGCGTCATGACGTCCAGATCGATGTCGGGCACGATACCGGCAATCTCCAGCACCTGATCCAACAGGCCACGATGCTGCGCCGTCACGATCACGCGGGTGTCGATATCGGCACGCGCCTTGAGCGCGTGGATCACCGGAAACAGCTTGATCGCTTCGGGCCGTGTCCCAAATACCAGCGCTACCTTCATCTTCGCCCCATCCTGCTGCGGTTTCCGCCCCATCGCAGAAATTCGTAACCATCGCCTGAACGCGCGGCGCTTTTCCTGCCCACACCATTGATGCTATCGGCAGGAGCCTCCCTGCCCGACGCTATGGATCGCCAGTATGACAGCCATCAAATGGAACGCGCCATGATGTGGCCCTGGCAAGAGGAAGGGCCTGAGCACCTTCCTCCGCTGCGCCACTGGCTGCTGGCCGCCATGCTGATCCTGGGCGCGATGCTGGCCGTGCCGATCTTCGCCGCGCTCACCTGACGTCGTCAGGCCTTGAGCTTCCAGCCCTTGCGCAGCAGCACATAGCAGAGCACCGCCAGCCCGGCATTGAGCGCCAGCAGCACGACGCTGCCGACCAGCACATTGCCGTCCGCCGCCGCGACGAAGCCATAGCGGAAACCGGAAATGGCGTAGAAGAAGGGGTTGGCGTGGCTGATCGCCCGGAAGAGCGGCGACAGGCGGTCGATCGAATAGAAGGTGCCCGACAGCAGCGTCATCGGCCCGATCACGAAATTGGTGATCGCGGCGGCATGATCGAATTTTTCCGCCCAGATCGACGTCATCACGCCGATGAAGGCGGTCAGGCTGGCGCCCATCAGGCCGAACCAGATCACCGCCCACAGATGCGTCGGCGTCACATGCACGCCGGGCCACAGCGCCATCGCCCCCCACAGCGCCAGACCGACCGCCACCGCGCGCGTCACCGCCGCGCCGACCAGCGCCAACAGCAATTCACCCACCGACAGCGGCGGCATCAGATAGTCGATCAGCGTCCCCTGCATCTTGCCCGCCAGCAGCGAGAAGCTGCTGTTGGCGAAGGCATTGTTCATCATGCCCATCATCATCAGGCCCGGCGCGATGAAATCGGCAAAGGGCACGCCCAGCACCTGGCGGTTCGCCCCGCCCAGCGCGATGGTGAAAATCACCAGGAACATCAGCGTGGTAACGGCCGGCGCCCAGATCGTCTGGAGCTGCACCTTCATGAAGCGCCGCACTTCCTTGCGGTAGAGCGCGCGCATGCCGGCCCAGTTGACGTTGCGGATCACCAACTCCCCCGGTTCGTGGAAGGGAACGGGTGCGGGATGGGCGGCTGCAATTTTGGGCTGGTCGTTCATGATGGGATCGACTATCGGCTGGTCCGTTATGCCGCAAGGGCGTTCTGCGCGGTTGGAAGTCGCGCCTGCATGCCCCATATAGGGCGCATAGCACAGATTGTGAGGAGTTTTCATTGTCCTGGACCGACGAACGTATCGACCAGCTCAAGGCGATGTGGGAAAAGGGCCTGACCGCGAGCCAGATCGCGGACGAACTGGGCGGCGTCAGCCGTAACGCGGTAATCGGCAAGGCGCATCGCCTTGGCCTGCAGTCGCGCCCGTCCCCGGTGAAGGCCAACGAGGCGCCCAAGAAGGCCGCGCCGGCCCGCAAGCCGGCAGCCCCTGCCCCGGAAGCTGAAGCGCCCCGCGCCGCCGCGCCCGTGGCCGCCCCGCCGCCGCCGCCGCGTCCGGCCCCGGTCGCCGCACCGGCTGCGCCTGCCGCACCGGCTGCCGCCGCTGCCCCCAGCGACGCGCCCGCCGCGCCGCAGCCGCGCATCGTGTCGGTCGGCCCCGGCGGCTTCCTGCGCCAGGGCCCCGGTGACCAGCAGGCACCGATCCCGCCGGCACCGCCGCGCCGCCTGGTGCCCGCCAAGCCGAGCGCCGAAATTGCCGGCAAGACCAGCCTGCTCGACCTGACCGAGCGGATCTGCAAGTGGCCGATGGGCCATCCGGGCGAGCCGGACTTCCATTTCTGCGGCGAAGCAGTGAACCCCGGCTTCCCTTATTGCGTGGAACATTGCGGCCGCGCCTATCAGGCACAGCTGCCGCGCGGCACGCGCCGCCCGCCCCCGCCGCTGCCCTTTGGCGGCCCGCGGGTTCGCTGAGCCAAACCAGATAAGGAAGGCCGCCCCACCGGGCGGCCTTTTCTTTTGCCCCTATTTGCCGACCAGTTGCGGATTTTCCGCCTTCCAGACCATCGCCGCATGGATGCGCCGCTCGACGCTGGGATGGTCGTAGAACAGGATTTCCTCCAGCCGCGAGGGCGATGAGGCGCGATATTCGATCGTCTTGACCAGCGCCTTGGCAAGGCCATCGGGCTCATGCGCGACCTTGAGCGAGAAACGGTCGGCGGCATTCTCGTCATAGCGGCTGATGCTGTTCATCAGCGGCACCAGGAATATCCCGACCACTGCCGCCACCGCCCAGGCGACCGGCATATGCGCCGGATCGCTGATCGCGCTGCCCGCACCGAACCAGCGCGCCGCCACCGGATAGAGCCGGTCGACCAGGAAGAAGAGCAGCATCGCCAGCAGGCTCATGCCGCCGGCCAGCCACAGCACATGATGTTCGGCATAATGGCCCATTTCATGGCCTACGACGCCGCGCACTTCTGCCAGGTCGGCGCCGCGCTTGAACATGGTGTCGCTCATCGCCACTCGCGCCGTGCCGAACAGGCCGGAGACATTGGCGGTATAGCGTTCCGACTGCTTCGACCCGTCATAAATATAGATTTTGTCGCCCGGCACGCCGGCACGATGGGCCAGTTCGACCACCGCATCGCGCGTCGGCCCGGCGGGCGCGGGCGTATAGTTATTGAACAGCGGCTCGATCGCCACCGGCGCGATCACGACCATCAGGATGATGCCCAGCACGACCACCAGCCCCGACCATGCCCACCACCAGCGCGGCGTCCGCCGCATCAGCGCATAGATGGCGACCGCCAGCAGCGCCACCAACGGAATGCTGATCGCGCTCGACAATATATCCTCGCCCAGCCAGCCGCCGAAACCCTGGCTGGTCAGCCCATAGCTGCGCTCGCGTCCCCAATTGGCATAGATGGACCAGGGCAGTTCAATCAGCCAGTCGAGCAGGAAGAAGAGCAAGGCGGACAGGAACACCGCCAGATTGGGGCGCCGCACATGCACCCGCCGCCCCAGCCGCACCAGCAGGCCGCTGCGCCAGATCAGCCCCATGGCGACCAGCGTCACCAGCACGCCCCACAGCAGCAGCCAATGCCCGCCCTGGGTATAGGCGATCGCCCGTTCATGCTGGGCCGGCGACAGCGTCGCCAGATAGGCGGCGGTCGCCGCATCGGGATTGAAACCTGCCGGCATTTTCTCGACCTCCCGCCATATCCTGTCGGCGGAAAGCTATGTCGGGCGCGGGATCAGGTAAAGATCACAAGAGGAAAGGGCCGGAACATCGTCCCGGCCCCTTCATTGCGGCGGATCAGAAGCGGAAGCTGGCGGTCGCCATCAGGCTCTGATTGTCGAACTTGTCGCCACGGTTGATGCTGGTGCCGCCGGATGGCGTGATGATGAAGGGGTTGGTCGCGGGCGCGCTGCCCTGCCCCACATCGACGCGATAGTCGCCCGTGTTATAACGCGTCCACAGATAGCGGGCGCCGATCGAGAAATTCTGCGCGACCTTCGCCTCAATGCCGCCGCCCATGGTGTAGCCCCAGGCATCTTCCTTGCGATCATATTCGGTGAAGCTGTTGGCGGTGTTGCTGGTGTCGAAATGATTCTTCACCTTGGCATAGGCCAGGCCGCCGGTGATATAGGGCATGACCCCGCCATCGGTGGTGTAGCCCAGCCGCGCGCGCAGATTGGCGTTCCAGCCGATCCGCCGGGTCATGGTATAGCTGGCCGGCGTGGTCGAATATTCGGTCACGCTGTCGCTGACATAGGCCTTGCCCGCTTCGCCGACGATGCCCGCCACGATGTTGCCGAACTGCCGGTCATAGCCGACATGGCCCATCCAGCCGATCGCATCCTTGTCGCCATTGCAGCCGCTGGCTGGCGTCGCGCCCCGTGCCGAACCGCCGCAGGTGCCGGGCGAAAAGGCATTGGCCCCAGCCGCCGTGGTGACGACATTATCGTAATTGCCGTCCCCGTCCGTGTCGAAGCGCAGATGCTCGCCGCCATCACCCTTCGACCAGTTGTAGCCGAAGGAACCGCCGACATAGGGGCCGGTCCAGTCGACCTTGCCGCTGTCCTGCTGCGCCATTGCCGGCGTCGCCAGGGCGAACGCCAGCGTGGCGCTAATCGGCGCAAAATGCTTGAATGTCATGAATTTCTCCAGCCTGACCTTGGGAATATACCCTGATGGAGGCAACCGACCGGACGGCCGATTTGTTGCACCACGGCTTGTAACAATTGATTGCTGACGATCGCGTGCGCGCAGCGCTTGCGCCCGACGCCCGGCTGCCTATAGCTTGGCGGAATGTCCGAAGACCTGTTCGCCTCCGCCCAGTCCACCACCTCGCCGGGCTATGACGCCTCCACCATCGAAGTGCTCGAAGGACTGGAGCCGGTCCGGCGCCGTCCGGGCATGTATATTGGCGGCATTGACGAGCGCGCCTTCCACCATCTCGCCTCCGAAGTGCTCGACAACAGCATGGACGAGGCAGTGGCCGGTCATGCCACCCGGATCGAGATCAGCCTGGAACCGGGCAACAAGCTGACCATCACTGACAATGGTCGCGGCATTCCGGTGGATGACCATCCCAAATTCCCCGGCAAGTCGGCGCTGGAAGTCATCCTCACCACGCTCCATTCGGGCGGCAAGTTCGAGGGCAAGGCCTATGCCACCTCGGGCGGCCTGCATGGCGTGGGCATCAGCGTCGTCAACGCCCTGTCGATCAAGACCGTGATCGAGGTCGCACGCAACAAGGAACTGTTCCGCCAAAGCTTCAGCCAGGGCCTGCCCACCAGCGGCCTGGAAAAGGTCGGCGCCGCCCCCAACCGGCGCGGCACCGCGGTCAGCTTCATCCCCGACGGCGAGATTTTCGGCGAGCAGAAGTTCAAGCCGGCCAAGCTCTATCGCCTTGCCCGGTCCAAGGCCTATCTGTTCGCCGGGGTCGAGATACGCTGGAAATGCGCGCCCGAACTGATCGGCGACGACACCCCGCCCGAAGCGGTATTCCAGTTCCCCGGCGGCCTGGCCGACCATCTGAAGGAGCAGCTGGGCGACCGCGAATGCGCCACCACCCAATTCTTCTCGGGCAATCAGGATTTTCCGGGCGAAGCCGGCCGGGTCGAATGGGCGGTCGCCTGGCCGCTCTGGTCCGACGGCAGCTATAGCTGGTATTGCAACACCATCCCCACGCCCGATGGCGGCACCCATGAAAACGGCCTGCGCGCCGCGCTGGTAAAGGGCATCCGTGCCTTTGGCGAACTGGTGGGGCAGAAGAAGGCGAAGGACATCACCGCCGATGACATCATGACGTCATCGGAAATCATGCTGTCGGTCTTCATCCGCGATCCCCAGTTCCAGAGCCAGACCAAGGATCGCCTGACCAGCCCGGACGCCGCGCGCCTGGTCGAAAATGCGGTGCGCGACCATTTCGACCATTTCCTGACCGACCATATGGACCGGGGCAAGGCGCTGCTCGCCTATGTCATCGACCGCATGGACGAGCGGCTGAAGCGCAAGCAGGAAAAGGAAGTCAAGCGCAAGACCGCCACCAGCGCGCGCAAGCTGCGCCTACCCGGCAAGCTCACAGATTGTTCGAATGATGACCCGGAAGGTGCTGAAATCTTTCTGGTCGAAGGCGACTCGGCCGGCGGATCGGCCAAGCAGGCCCGCGATCGCAAGACGCAGGCGATCCTGCCCTTGCGCGGCAAGATCCTCAACGTTGCCTCAGCAAACACCGCCAAGATATTGGCAAACCAGGAAATTGCCGACATGATCCTGGCGCTGGGCTGCGGCACGCGCAAGGATTGCAACCCAGACCAGCTGCGCTACGAGCGCGTTGTCATCATGACCGACGCCGATGTCGACGGCGCCCATATCGCCACCTTGCTGATGACATTCTTCTTCCAGGAAATGCCCGAACTGGTGCGACGTGGTCACCTGTTCCTGGCCCAGCCGCCGCTCTATCGCCTGACCGCCGGCGGCAAGAGCCTCTATGCAATGGACGATGCCCAGCGCGAGGCGATGCTGGCCAAGGAGTTCAAGGGCAAGAAGGTCGAGATCAGCCGCTTCAAGGGGCTGGGCGAGATGAACCCGATGCAGCTGCGCGAAACTACCATGGACCCCAAGACCCGCAGCCTGATCCGCATCACCCTGCCCGACGATATCGAGGACCGGCAGCAGGTGCGCGATCTGGTCGAGCGGCTGATGGGCACCAATCCGGCCCATCGCTTCGCCTTCATCCAGGAAAATGCGGCAGCGGTCGATGAGGAAGCGATTGACGCATGAGGCTGCTGGCGGCCGCGCTTGTCCTCATCGGGATGGCGCTGCTGCCGGGCCGCGCCATGGCTGATCCTGCCCCTGCCTTTCGCGCACGCGCCACGCAACTGGTGACCATCCTCGCCGGCCCCGGCAACGAAGCCGACTTCTTCTCCCCCGTCTTCATCGACGCCATCCCGGTCGACCGCTGGCGCGCGCTCGCCGCCGACCTGCGCCGCCAACATGGCCGGCCGGTCGCGCTGGGCGCGCTCACCCAGCAAAGCGCAACCGCCGGGCAGATGGAGGTCCGCTACGAACGGGCGATCGTCGCCATCACGCTGGTGATCGCCCCCGATCCGCCCAACCGCGTCGTCGGCCTGCGCATCATCGGCAGCCGCCAGGCCGATGACAGCATGGCCGCGGTGCTGCGCGACATTGCCGCCCTGCCCGGTCGCAGCAGCTTCGCCATCGCCCGGCTGACCGATGCCGGTCCCGTCCTGCTCCAGTCGCACCATCCCGACCAGCCGATGGCCACCGGCTCCTCCTTCAAGCTGACCGTGCTGGCCGAACTCGCGCGTGCGGTGCAGGCCGGCGAGCGGCGCTGGAGCGATGTCATCCCGCTCGGCCCGAAAAGCTTTTCCGGTCGGCTGATGGCATGGCCCGATCACGCGCCGATGACGCTGCACAGCCTGGCGACCGCGATGATCGCCGAAAGTGACAATAGCGCGTCGGACACGTTGCTGCTGGGCCTGGGCCGCGACAAGGTCGACGCCATGCGCCAGCGCTTCGGCATCACCGATCCCCGCAGCCTGCCGATGCTGACCACGGCCGAGGCCTTTGCCCTCAAGATGCCGGCCAATGCCGAATTGCGCCGCCGCTATGAGGCCGGGACCATCGCCGATCGCCGCGCCCTGTTGCGGGATGCCGCCACCCGGCTGACCGCCGCTCATGTCGATGTCGGCACCGTGTCGGAAAATCCGGTAGCAATCGACACGCTCGAATGGTTCGCCAGCCCGCAGGAGGAAATCGCCCAACTCGACTGGCTCCGCCGCAACGGCGGCGACGCCCTCTCGATCATGGCGGTCAATCCGGGCATCCCCCCCGCCAACGCGAAACGCTGGCGCTATTTCGGCTACAAGGGCGGCAGCGAACCCGGCGTCATTGCCATGAACTTCCTGGTGCAGGCGCAGGACGGCCAATATTACGCGGTCAGCGGCGCCTGGAACGATCCGGTCGCCCGCGTCGACGAAGGCCGCTTCGTCATGCTGATGACGCGCGCGCTCAACCTGCTCGCCGACTGATCCCCGGCCCGGCGCCTGTCCTACACGCCGCCGATCCTCTATACATGCCCGATGGGACATGAACGGAACGCGCAACAATCCATCACCAGCTGGACATTTAATGTCGAAATATGCGGGAAATATGCGAAGTTAAGCGGACGAAATCCTATTTTCCCGGCCGCGCCGGATCAGGCCGTGAGCGCCTCGACCAGCGCCTTAACCTTCTTCTGGCGCCACTGCGGCAACGGCGCGATCAGCCAGTAGCTGAGCATCGTCGGCAGGGCCTCGCCCACCTTGCGCACCCGTCCATTCTCGATATCCGCCTGCGCCAGCAGCAGCGGCACGCTCGCCCGGCCAAAGCCGTTCGCCGCCGCCTCGATCGCCAGCCCTGCATCCGCCACCCGGATCGCGGCAGGCAGGTCGCCCGAGGGGCAGCCGGGCCATTCGATCCGCTGCTCCGGCCCACCTGCCGCCGCTTCCACGGTGACGAAGGCGGTTTCGCCGATCTTGATGCCCTCATGCTCGCCCGCGCCATCGGTCAGGCGCAGCGCCAGGTCCAGATTGGCCTCGGTAAAGTCCAGCGCCTCATCGGCTGCGACCAGTGAGAAGGTCAGGCCGGGTTGGCTCGCGGCATAGGCGGCCAGGCGCGGCTGCAGCCATTTGGCGGTGATGTCGCGCGGCGCCGCGATCGTCAGCGACGAACTGGACTGGCCCGCCTGCATCGCCCGCACCGCTTCCTCGAACTCCAGGAAACCGGCGCGCAGCGCTTCCAGCCCCGCCTCGGTCTCGGGCGTCAGTTCCAACCCCTTGGGCGTGCGGCGGAACAGCACCACGCCAAGCATATCCTCCAGCGCGCGGATCTGCTGGCCGACCGCCGCCGGCGTCACCGCCAGTTCGTCGGCGGCGCGGGTGAAGGACAGGTGACGCGCGGCGGCATCCAGCACGCGCAGGCCGTTGAGCGGCAAATGGGTCCGCTTCATTCGGCCACCGCCGGCGCGATCAGCGCGAAATGGGGAATGGTAACCTCGAACGTCTCGCCATCGGAACCGATCATCGTATAGGCGCCGCGCATCGACCCCGTCGCCGTGTTGAGCGGGCAGCCCGACACATAGTCATAGCTTTTGCCCGGTTGCACCACCGGCTGTTCCCCGATCACGCCTTCACCCTCCAATTCCTGCTGAATGCCCCGCCCATCGGTGATGATCCAGTGACGGCTCAGCAGTTGCACCGGCTGTTCGCCCTGATTTTCGATCCGGATATGATAGGCCCAGAACCAGCGCCCCCGGTCCGGCTCCGACTGTTCGGGCAGGAAAGTCACGGCGACATGGACGATGATGTCCCGCGTCGTCGCGTGCAGGGGGAACAATGCGTTCATGTCTCCCGCATGCGCCTCCCTGCCCGGTTCCGTCAACGCCCTATCGTCTTGAGCGCCTGGTCGAAGTCCGCGATCACATCGTCCGGATCTTCCAGGCCGACGTTCAGGCGCAGCATATCCTCGGTGATGCCGACTTCCAGTCGCGCCTCTTCGGCCATGCCGAAATGGGTGGTGGATGCCGGATGGGTCATCAGCGAGCGCGAATCGCCGATATTGTTGCTGATGTCGACCAGTTCCAGCGCGTTGAGCAGGCCATGCGCCTCGGCCCGGCCACCACCGGTGTAGATAGAAAAGATCGGCCCGGCCGCGTCCATCTGCCGCATCGCCAGCGCATGCTGCGGATGGCTCTCCAGCCCCGGATAATTGACCTTGGGCAGGCGGGTTTCGAGGAATTGCGCAACCTTGAGCGCATTCTCGCTCTGGCGGCGAATGCGCAGGTCCAGCGTCTCCAGCCCCTTCAACACCACCCAGGCGTTGAACGCACTCAGCGTCGGGCCGGTATTGCGGTGGAAGGGCAGCAGCACATTGTCGATCCAGTCGCGGCTGCCGCAAATGGCCCCTGCCAGCACGCGGCCCTGTCCGTCCATCATCTTGGTCGCGCTATAGGCGACGACATCGGCGCCGAACTCCATCGGCCGCTGCAATGCGGGCGAGGCGAAGGCATTGTCGACGACGGTGGTGATGCCGCGTGCCTTTGCGATCGCGCAGACGGCGGCGATGTCGACCACGTCCATGGTCGGGTTGGCCGGCGTCTCGAAGAAGAAGACCTTGGTATTGGGCTGTGCCGCCGCTTCCCATGCTGCAACGTCGCTGCCGTCGATCGTCGTCGTCGCGATGCCGAACTTGGGCAGCAGCGTGTCGACCAGCCAGCGGCAGGAGCCAAAGGCCGCCTTGGCCGCGACGACATGGTCGCCGGCCGACAGCTGGCACAGCAGGGCAGCGGTCATCGCCGCCATGCCGGTCGCGGTGGCGCGACAGGCTTCGGCGCCTTCCAGCAGGGCGATGCGCTGCTCCAGCATCTCGACGGTCGGGTTCTGCAGCCGGCTATAAGTCATGCCCTGCTGTTCACCGGCGAAGCGCGCGGCGGCATCCTCGGCCCGGTCATAGCAATAGCCGCTGGACAGGAACAGCGCCTCGGACGTCTCGCCATATTCGGTGCGCGCGGTGCCGCCCCGGATGGCCAGCGTCGCCGGCTTCCAGTTCTTGGTGATCTCAGGGTTCTGCCCGCTCTTCCGCTTCATATCGCCTTCCGCATATCCGTCGTGACGCGCGGCGTTTCGCCGCCCAATATCTGTGCCATCTGGCTCATGTCGCCATTACCGCCCGAGAGGATAACCGCAACCTTCTTGCCGCGCATCTGCTCCTTTTCCTGGATCAGCGCAGCGAGCGCCACCGCACCGGCGCCCTCGGCCAGATTATGCGTGTCCTGCCAATAGATGCGGATGGCGTCCGCCACCTCGTCATCGGTGACGCCGACGAAGCGGTCGGCCCGCGGCCCGAAATAGTCAAGCGCGGCCTGAACCGGGGTACAAACGGCGACGCCATCGGCAAAGGTATAGGCGGTCGGGCTGGTGAGCAATTGCCCTGCCTCGAACGAGCGCTTGGCCGCATCGACATGGGCGGAAACGACGCCGACGACCTTGGTCTTTAGGCCCAGCGCATCCCTTGCCGCAATCGTGGCGCACAGGCCTGATCCGCAACCGACGGGAACATAGACGGTGTCGAGATCCGGCACCGCATCGAACAGTTCCAGCCCATAGCTGGCGACACCGCGCACCAGTTGCGCATGATAGGCCGGGACCATGAACAGCCCCTGCTCGGCGGCCAGGCGCACCGCCTCCGCCTTGGCACTGTCGAAATCATGGCCATGCTCGATCAGGGTGGCACCGAATGCCCGCATTGCAGCATTCTTCTCCAGCGCATTGCCATGGGGAACGACGATCGTCGCCTGCAACCCGGCGGCGCGGGCCGCGCGCACCTGCGCCTGGCCATGATTGCCGCGGGTCGCGGTGATGATGCCTGTCACCTCGGGATGGGTGCGGCGCAGCCAGTCGATATAGGTGATGGCGCCGCGCACCTTGAAGGCGCCGGTGGGCGTGTGGTTCTCATGCTTGACCCAGGTTTCAACGCCGATCCGCCCGGCCAGCAGCGGCCAGGCATATTGCGGGGTCGGCGGCACCTGGTCATGGACCATGGCGGCGGCGGCACGAAGGCTGGGCAGGGAAAAGTCGTCCATGCCGCTGCCTAGCTGGCGCGTGGGAGAGCCGACAGGACCGATATGCGCGAATTGGCCCCCTTAGGCTGCGCGGCGGACCCTACCCTCGATCAGCGGATGCAGATGCGCCTCTTCCCACTCCATATGGTCATAGAGGGAATCCTGCAGCGCCAGCGTCGCCCGCTTGTAATTGCCCCAGTCGGCGGCGATCTGGGCCGGGGTCCATTGCTTGATATGGTCGCTGTAGCGCAGGAACAGGGCCACCATGGTGCGGCCATGCTGATGCACGATCGGCTCGGCTTCCATCGCCAGCGGCCCCTGACGCAAGCCCCGCGCCAGCATGTCCTCACGCCCCATATGGTCGCGGAACAGCTGGGCGAAGCGGATGCGCCAGCGGGTCAGAAGTGCCATATCACGGACGTCATCGTCCATCATGCTGGCAAAATCCCGCATCATGCCCCGCAGGACATGATGGTCTTCAATCAGTTCAGTCGGCATTTGCGTCCCCATTCACCGCTCATATCGACCGGAAACGAAGAAACTTTACGTTCGCGTCACGCAAATGCGACGAACCGAAGTCGGATCAGAGCGCAGCGAGGACCGCGTCGCCCATCTCCACCGTGTTCATCGTGCCGCCCAGATCCGGCGAACGGGCACCGTCGGCCAGCGCCTTGGCCACCGCCGCCTCGATCCGGTCGGCCGGCTCGGGCAGGTTCAGCGAGTAACGCAGCATCATCGCCGCCGACAGGATGGTCGCCAGCGGGTTGGCCTTGCCCTGGCCGGCAATGTCGGGCGCGGACCCGTGGATCGGTTCATAGAGGCCCTGACCGCTGCCGTTCAGCGTTGCCGATGCCAGCATGCCGATCGAGCCGACGCACATGCTCGCCTGGTCGGACAGGATGTCGCCGAACATGTTGCCGGTGACGATGACATCGAACTGGCCGGGGTTGCGGACCAGCTGCATCGCGGCATTGTCGACATACATGTGAGTCAGGGCGACGTCGGGATATTCGGCCGACACCTCGATCACCACGTCCCGCCACAGCTGGCTGGTTTCCAGCACATTGGCCTTGTCGACCGAGCAGAGCTTGCCGCGACGGGCGCGCGCCGCCTGAAAACCGGCATGGGCGATGCGGCGCACTTCGGCTTCGTTATAGGACATGATGTCATAGCCTTCGCGCAGGCCATCGGCGGTGGTGCGCATGCCCTTCTCGCCGAAATAGACGTCGCCATTGGTCTCGCGCACGATCAGAAGGTCGATCGAGCCGGCCACTTCCGGCTTCAGAGCGCTTTCATGCGCCAGTTCGGGGAAGACCTTGGCCGGGCGCAGGTTCGAGAACAGGCCCAGTTCCTTGCGCAGGCCAAGGATCGCCTGCTCCGGACGCAGATGCCGCTCCAGCGAGTCGCAGTCGGGATCACCGACCGCGCCGAACAGGATGGCGTCGGCGCGCTTGGCGATGTCCAGTGTTTCGGGCGGCAGCGGATGGCCGACTGCCTTATAGGCCGAACCACCGACCAGACCCTCTTCATAGGTGAGGCCATCGATCGCCAGCGCATCAAGCACGCGCTTCGCCTGCGCGACGATCTCGGGGCCGATACCATCTCCAGGGAACAGGGCGATCAACATGGGAAACCTCTTTCTAAATCTCTGTCGGCACGGTTCCGCGAAAGAAAATGGCCGCCATTGCCCGACGGGCGAACGGAGAATGCGGAAACGGCGCGCCCGCCCTTGCAAAAACTGCGCGCGTTACGCAACCGCTCTTTTCAGCCGATCGACCAGTCGTTCGCGCGCGGCCAGCACATCGGCCCGCCTTTCGGTCAGCACGGACCGCTCCAGGAAGAAGCCGGTCAGCCGCAATCCATCCATGATCTGCGGCCAGTCTCCGGCCCCACCCTGCAACAGGAAAGGCGGCAGCGCCAGCAGGCGCGCCTCATAGCCCTCCGCCCCGGCCCGGCTGACCGCCGCCGCGCTACGCGGGCTGACAAAGGCCAGCTCGTCGGCAGTCCCGGTGGCGGCGCAGCGGCTGAGGTCGAGGCCGAACCCCAGCTCCGCCAGCAACAGCAATTCGTAGCGGACCAGAGCCGCCGCCCAGCCCCGCGCCGCCGGCGCCGCCTCGACCGCGCCGAGCACGCCGTCCAGCGCTTCGTAAAGCGTCGGATAGGGCGTTCCCTCCGGCAAAGCCGCCGCCGTCAGCGCGCAGGCCCAGTCGATCGCTGCCGCCGGCAATGGCTCGCCCAGCATGGGCGCGCGGCTATGCTCCAGTTCGACCGTCAGGCTCGCGAGCTGATCTTCGGTACGGGCGCGGAACTCGGCCTTCACCGCATTGCCCGGCAGCAGCACCGGGCGCAGCGCCCGCGACCGCCCGCCGCGCACATAGCCGGCGACCAGCCCATGATCAGGCGTCAACAGCCGCGCGACCGCGCCATGTTCGCCATGGGCACGCAGCGCGCAGACGATGCCGGATGTGATGAGGACGGGCATGACGCCTTCCTATCGACGATCCGGCATTCGTGCCAAATCTAATGTTGCGGCTGCGCCTCGCCACGGGTGCGCCACAGCGACAGACCGATGCCTGCGCCCAGCACCCCGGCGGTCACCAGCAGGGAAAAGGCCGGCGGGATCTTCTCCAGCCCCAGCGCATCGGCCAGGAAGATCTTGGCGCCGATGAAGATCAGCACCACCGACAGCGCATATTTGAGATAATGGAAGCGGTGGACCGCCGCCGCCAGCGCAAAATAGAGCGCGCGCAGCCCCAGGATCGCGAAGATGTTGGAGGTATAGACCAGATAGGGATCGGTGGTGATGGCGAAGATCGCCGGCACAGAATCCACCGCGAAGATGACGTCGGCAATCTCGATCATCACCAGCGCCAGGAACAGCGGCGTCGCATGGAGCAGCGGCTTGCCGCCCGGTTCGGCCGGCTGGCGCACGAAAAAATGATCGCCCTCCACCCGGTCGGTCACGCGCATGTGACGGCGCAGGAAACCGAGCAGCCGGTTGCCCTCCATCGTCTGTTCCTTGCCCACCGTCCACAACATGCGGATGCCGGTGAAGATCAGGATCGCCGCGAAGAAATAGAGCGCCCAGGAGACATTCTGGACCAGCGCCGCGCCCAGCCCGATCATGATCGCACGCAGGACGATGACGCCGATGATGCCCCAGAACAGCACCTCATGCTGATAGCGGCGCGGCACATGGAAGAAGGAGAAGATCATCGCGATAACGAAGACATTGTCGAGCGCCAGCGATTTTTCAACGACGAAGCCGGTCAGATAGGCGACCGCCGCCTCCTGCCCCATCTGCCAGGCGATCCAGCCGCCAAAGGCCAGGCCGATCGCAATGTAGAAGCCGGCCAGCTTCACGCTCTCGCGCACGCCGATCTCGCGCTGCTTGCGATGCAGCACGCCCAGATCCAGCGCCAGCAGCGCGATGATGATCGTCAGGAAGAGCGCCCACATCCAGATGGGCTTGTCGAGAAAGTCGGTCGTCAGGAAATCCATGATGGGTCCGTGCTGCAAAGATGCAGGTCAAGCGGACGGCATGGCTCCCGGTTCCCTCAGCGGGAATATGTCGGAAAGCGGCAATCGAACAGCAATGATCAGTGGCCCGGCGCAGGTCAGGCTGCACCGGGCCATTGATGATCAGCCCGGCATCATCGTGCCGGTATCGATGAAGCGCTGGTGCCAGGCAAAGGCCTCGGCCGGCAGCATCGGCGACTGCAGGCCATAGCTGCCCTGCATCGCCCGCCTGAAATAATCCTTCAGCATCGGGCGATAATCGGGATGGGCGCAATTGTTGATGATCAGTTCTGCCCGCTGGCGCGGCGCCAGCCCGCGCAAGTCGGCCAGCCCCTGTTCGGTGACGATCACCTGCACATCCTGATTGATATGGTCGACATGGCTGGCATGCGGCACGATCGCCGAAATCTTGCCCTGCTTGGCGGTCGAGGGCGTCATGAAGATCGACAGATAGGCGTTGCGGGCAAAGTCGCCCGATCCGCCGATCCCGTTCTGGATGCGCGATCCCATGACGTGGGTGGAATTCACATTGCCATAAATGTCCGCCTCGATGAGGCCGTTCATGGCGATGCAGCCCAGGCGGCGAACCAGCTCGGGATGGTTGCTGATTTCCTGCGGACGCAGGATCATCTTGTTGCGGAAGCGCGCCATGTCGGCATTGAGCCGCGCCGCCGCCTCGGGGCTGAGCGAGAAGGCGGTGGCGCTCGCCATGCGCAGCTTGCCGGATTCCAGCAGGTCGAGCATGCCGTCCTGAATGACCTCCGTATAGGAGACCATATTGTCGAACGGCGCGTCGATCAGGCCGGTCAGCACGGCATTGGCGATATTGCCGACGCCCGACTGGAGCGGCAGCAGCGACGCCGGGATGCGGCCCATCTTCACTTCATGGCCGAGGAATTCGAGCAGATGGCCGGCAATCGCCCGCGCACTGTCATCGGGCGGGGTGAAGGGCGCGTTGCGATCGGGCGAGTCGGTTTCGACCACCGCCAGCACCTTGGCGGGATCGACCCGGAAATAGGGTTCGCCGATGCGATCGTCGGCGCGGGTCAGCGGGATCGGCACGCGGCTCGGCGGCAACGCCGTGCCGTAATAAATGTCGTGCATCCCTTCGAGCGCGGCATTCTGCCAGCTATTGACCTCCAGGATGATGCCCTTGGCACGGTCGAGCCAGGTCTTGTTGTTGCCGACCGAGGCGGACGGGATCAGCAGGCCGTCGGGGGTGATGCCAGTCACTTCGACCACGGCGACATCCAGTTCGCCCAGGAAGCCCTGCCACGCCATCGGCGCGACCTGGCTCAGATGCATGTCGAAATATTGCATCTCGCCGCGGTTGATCCGCTCGCGGGCGATCGGATCGCTATTATAGGGCAGGCGAAATTCGACGCCGTCGGCCTTGGCGAGCGCGCCATCCAGTTCAGGCCCGGTCGATGCGCCGGTCCACACCTTCACCCGGAACGGATCACCAGCGGAATGGGCGGCAGTAATTCGGTCGGCCAGCGCCAGAGGGACGGCCTTGGGATAGCCCGAACCGGTGAAGCCGCTCATGCCCACGGTCATGCCGTCGGCGATCAGGGCAGCTGCGTCCTGCGCGCTGCGCCTTTTTGCCGCAAACCCTGCATGACCGATACGATCCGATGCCATCCTCTCGTCTCCATTAAATGTCTGACTGGCGTCCCTGCGCCGGCGCTTAGGTCTGGCTTTTCCGTTCTCCGCACAATAGGGATTCCCGGCACAATATCTGTGCAGGACATGTTCAAATGAGCGACCTGCTTCTTTCGATCCGCACCTTCATACGGCTATGTGAAAAGCCCAGTTTCACGCGCGTCGCTGCCGAGATGCATGCGAGCCACACCACCATAGCGCGACGGCTCGATCAGGTGGAAGCCCATTTTGGCACCGTGCTGTTTCATCGCACCACGCGCCGGCTGGTCCCGACGCCGGAAGCCGACCAGTTGCTGGTCCATGCCCGCACTCTGGTCGATGCGCTGGAAGTGGCCGAACAGGAATTGCGCCCGGTCCAGGGCGATGTCAGCGGCACGGTGCGGATCGGCGTCACCACCGCGCTGGGCCTCTATTATCTGGGCCTGCTGAGCCTGCTGAGCGATCAGCATCCCGGCCTGCGGATCGACATGGCGATGACGGACTGGCAGCGCGACCTGGTCCAGGACCGGCTCGATCTGGCGCTGCGCGTCGGCCCGGTCGGGGACGACATGCTGGTCGTGCATCGGCTGGGTGCCCTGCCCCGCATGCTGGTCGCCCATCCCGACTATGTCGCGCGCCATGGCCTGCCAACCAGCGCCGACGATCTGCCCAGCCATCGCTGTATCGCCTATGGCTATGGCGACCTGCCCGCCAAATGGACGGTGGACGGCCGCGACCAGTTGATCAGCGGTCCGTTCCGCAGCGACAATAGTGAAGCGGTGCATCGCGCCGCGCTCGCCGGCCTCGGCATCGCGATGCTGCCCGCCGTGCGGGTGGCGGACGATCTGGAGGCGGGGCGCCTCGTGCATGTCCTCCCCGCCAGCCAGATCGACCCAATCGACATTTTGGCGGTGCATCCCGCGCTGAAGCGCCTGCCCGCCCGCGCCAGGCTGGTGCTCGATTTCCTGAAGGCGAATTTCCCCGGCGATCCGCCCCAGCGCTAGGCGGCGCGCAGTTCCTCCAGCACGTTACGCACCGTTTCCTGCAATTCCTGCGAACGACTGGACAGGGCCGTCGCCGCCGCGTCGGTTTCGCCCATGGCCGATTGCGCCTCCGCCAGCGCCAGGCTCAGCGCTTCGGCCTGGGACGCCGCTTCGGCGATGTGGCGGGCCATCTCCTCGGTCGCCGCGGCGATCTCGCCGGTGGCGCGTATCTGTTCCGCCACATCATCGACGATGCCGGCGGTCGACCGATCGATCGTGTCGGCCGATTGGGTCGCGACGTCGATCGCGCCCGACACGCTGTCGGCCGCACGGCGAATATCCTGCAGATAGATGTCAATCTGGCGGGTCGCCTCGGCCGTCTGCGCGGCGAGGCTCTTCATCTCCGATGCCACGACGGCAAAGCCCCGCACCTCGCTGCCGCTACGCGCCGCCTCGATCCCGGCGTTAAGCGACAGAGTTCGGCTCTGCGCCGCGATCTGCGAAATCAGCGCGACGATCGAACTGGCGGAATCGACCGTCGCCGACAGCATGTCGACCTCCGGCGTCAGCGCACGGGTGGCCATCGCGCCACGCAACGCATTGTCGCGGGTGTGGCTGGCGCTGCCGCCGACGCCATTGATCGAAATGGCCAGCTTTTCCGTGTCCTGCGCCACCGCGCGGACATCGCCATCGGCGCGGGCATGGGCCTTGCGCAATTCGGCCGAGCGCTGGGTCGTGCGATCGAGCAGATCGAACAGCCATTGCTTGCTGGCCGACAATTGCCCCGCCAGTTGGCCCAGATCGCCGACCACCGCGCCCAGCCGCGCCTCCAGCGCGTCTGCCACCAGCCGACGCCGCTCGCTTGCCTCTTCGGCCCGCCGCGCCGCCTCCTCGATCGCGCGCTGCCGCGTCGCGATCGTTTGCGCCCGCTCCAGTTCGGCCAGCGCGACCTCGGCCCGCTCCTTTGCCGCATCGGCTTCCTTACGCAGACCTTCGCTCCGCTGCCGCTCCTCGGTCTGCAAGCGGATGGTCTGGGTCAGCAGCGACACGATCCACCACAACATCAGGGTCTGGATCACCACGATCAGCGCATGCACCAGCACCCGCGGCAGATCGCCCTCGCTGGCGAACACCCAGGCGGGATAGCTATAGTTTAGGATCAGATGGTGGAGCGCCGTCACGCCGGCCGCGACCAGCAACGCCCGCCGATCGAGCAGCACGGTCTGCGCCGCCAGCGCCGCGAAAAAGCCCATATGCATGTCCATCTGCCAACCATGGCCGCGCAGCAGGAAGACATAGAGCGCCGGGATCGCCACCGATGTCACCGCCAGCGTCATGCGCGCTGGCGCCGAAATGTCGCGCTGCCGCACCATATGGGTCGGCAGCAGCGCCAGCAGCGCGGCCGCCAGCGCGCCGACTTCCGCATCGGGTGCCTTCAGCCACCATCCGATCAGCATCAGCGCCGGCACATTCAGCCAGAATAGCCACATCAGCATGCGCGCACCGGCCAGGCGGATGCTTTCCATCGGGCGTTCGACGTTCATGCCCGCCCTCCCTTGCCAGCGCAGAGGAAATCGGGCGCCGCCAGCAGCAATACGCCGCGCGTCAGCATCGGCCAGGCCAGGCGGTCGCGGTCCCCCCGCACCACCAAAGCGCCATCGATCTGCCCCTTGCCGATCGGGATCGCGCCGACCGCAATCAACCCCGCCGCCAATCCATGGCTGCTGACCGTCGTCAGGGGAATGGCGAGCATGTCGCCCCGCGCCGGCGGCGCCAGAACGCCCGCCAGCATCATAAAACCGACCGTCGCCAATTGCGCAGCCGCAAGCCCCCACCTGTTCCCCACTCTTGTCTCCCCTGCCGATCGGCCGGGGAAACATCGCCAGCAATTGTTAACGCGTTACTTATGAGCCAGCAAAAATCATTGCGTTATCGTTACATTTTTCAGCCGTGGAAATAATCATAGACCTGCTGGGCCACCGCCTTCGACACGCCGGGTGCGCGCTGCAGATCCTCCAGCGCCGCATCGCGCACCGCCCGCGCCGTCCCGAAATGCATCAAAAGCGCCTTTTTCCGGGCCGGGCCGATGCCGGGCACCTCGTCGAGCGACGACACGGTGATCGCCTTGCTGCGCTTCGCCCGATGCGCGCCGATGGCAAAGCGATGCGCTTCATCGCGCAGGCGCTGCATGTAGAAGAGCAGCGGATGATTGATCGGGAAACTCACCTCCCGGCCATCCATCAGGTGGAAAACCTCGCGCCCGTCGCGGCCATGATGCGGCCCCTTGGCGATGCCGATCATGCAGACATCCTCGATGCCCATATCCTCCAGCATCGCCCGCGCCGCCGACAATTGCCCCTTGCCGCCGTCGATCAGCACAAGGTCCGGCCATTCGCCGCCGTCGCGATCGGGGTCTTCGCGCGCGGCCCGGCCAAAGCGCCGCTCGAACATCTCACGCATCATCGCGAAATCATCGTTCGAGATGTCCGGGTTCTTCATGTTGAACTTGCGATAGGCGTTCTTGCGGAAGCCCTCCGGCCCGGCAACCACCATTGCCCCCAGCGCATGGGCGCCCTGGATGTGGCTGTTGTCGTAAATTTCGATCCGGTCGGGTACGCCGTCCAGCCCGAAAGCCTCGACCATCTCGTCCAATATCTTGGCCTGCGTGGTCGTCTCGGCCAGACGCCGGTCGAGCGCCTCCACCGCGTTGCGCTGCGCCTGCTTGATAAGCCGCGTGCGCTCGCCGCGCTGGGGCACCTCGATCCTTACCTTGCTGCCCAGCCTTTCGCTCAGCGCGAGCGCCATCAGTTCGCACTCGGCCGGCTCACGGTCGGTCAGGATCAGCTTGGGCGGCGGCACTTCCTCGTAAAATTGCGCCATGAAGCTTTCCAGCACCTCTTCGGTCGCCACATCATTGGTGTGGACCGGGAAGAAGCTGCGATGCCCCCAATTCTGGCCGCCGCGAATGAAGAAGGCCTGGATGCACATCGATCCACCCTTCTCCGCCAGCGCAAAGATATCGGCGTCGCCCAGCCCCTCGGCGTTGATCGCTTGGGATCCCTGGATGAAGGTCAGCGCCTTCAGCCGGTCGCGGATCATCGCCGCCTGTTCGAAATCCAGCGCCTCGGCCGCTGCCTCCATCGCCGCACCCAGCTTCTGCTGCACGGCGGTCGACTTGCCGCCCAGGAAATCCTGCGCGTCCTGCACCAGTTCGGCATAGCCGGCCGTGTCGATGCGATCGACGCAGGGGGCCGAGCAGCGCTTGATCTGATACAACAGGCAGGGCCGCGAACGATTGGCGAAGAAGCTGTCGGTGCAGGACCGCAGCAGGAACAGCTTTTGCAGTGCGTTGATCGTCCGCGTCACCGATCCGGCGCTGGCGAAGGGGCCATAATAGCGCCCCTTATATTTGCGGGCGCCGCGATGCTTCTGCACGCGGGGAAAGGCGTGATCCTCGCGCAACAGGATGAAGGGGAAGCTTTTGTCGTCGCGCAGCAGGACATTATAGGGCGGGCGATAGCGCTTGATGAGTTGCGCCTCCAGCAGCAGCGCTTCCGCCTCGCTGTTGGTGGTGACGATCGTCATGCTGCGCGTCTGCGCCACCATGCGCCGCAGCCGGTTGGGCAGCCGGTCGACCTGGGTATAATTGGCGACCCGGTTCTTCAGCGCCCGCGCCTTGCCGACATAGAGGACATCGCCGCGGGCATCCTGCATCCGATAGACGCCGGGCCGGGTCGGCAAGGTCTTCAGCGTCGTGCGGATCGCCTCCACGCCCGCATCGATATCGGGCTGGCTGCCGGTGACGGTATAGGTCGCCTTGTCTTCGTTGAAACGGTCGGGGGATTGCGGCTGCGACATGGCCGCAGAGATAGCGGCACCGGCGCGGATCGCAATGGCGGTGTGGAACAAAGGGCGGCCAACACCGGCATTCATGATTGCCATTCATGGCTGTGTTGCCGAAAGCCGGCCTAATCAACAGCCTGTCGACTTCCTATGTTGGACAGGCACAGGCCGTCCCACGGCCCGCGCCCATCCAAGAATAGCAGCGGAGGGGCATATCCGCCCTGCACACCGCGAACCTCAAGCAAAGGGACATCCCCATGGCCACCAAAGCCTATGGCGCCAACGCCGCCGACAAGCCGCTCGAAGCCCTCGACATCGAACGCCGCGCCGTCGGTCCGCATGATGTCGCGATCGATATCGCCTATTGCGGCGTCTGCCATTCGGACCTGCACCAGGTCCGTTCCGAATGGGACGGCACCCTCTATCCCTGCGTTCCCGGCCATGAGATCGTCGGTCATGTGACCGCCGTTGGCGATCATGTCAGCGCCTTCAAGGTCGGCGACACGGTTGGCGTCGGTTGCATGGTCGACAGCTGTCAGGGCTGCGCCTCCTGCGACGAAGGGCTGGAGCAATATTGCGAGAGCGGCTTCGTCGGAACCTATAATGGCAAGACCAACGACGCGCCGGGCCACACGCTGGGCGGCTATTCGCAGAATATCGTGGTGAAGGACAAGTTCGTCCTGAAGATCAGCCACCCCGCCGATCAGCTCGCCGCGGTGGCGCCGCTGCTGTGCGCCGGCATCACCACCTGGTCGCCGCTGCGCCACTGGAAGGTCGGCCCCGGCCAGAAGGTCGGCATCGTCGGCATTGGCGGCCTGGGCCATATGGGCATCAAGCTGGCCCATGCCATGGGCGCCAAGGTCGTCGCCTTCACCACCTCGGAATCCAAGCGGCAGGACGCGCTGGACCTGGGCGCGGACGAAGTCGTCGTCTCGCGCAATGCCGAGGAAATGCAGGCCCATGCCAACAGCTTCGACTTCATCCTGAACACGGTCGCGGCCAGCCATAGCCTCGACGCCTTCACCACCCTGCTGAAGCGCGACGGGACGATGACGCTGGTCGGGGTGCCCGAGCATGCTCACCCCTCGCCCAATGTCGGCGCGCTGATCTTCAAGCGGCGTTCGATCGCCGGCTCGCTGATCGGCGGTATCGCCGAGACCCAGGAAATGCTCGATTTCTGCGCCGAAAAGGGCATCACTGCCGATATCGAGATGATCCGCATCCAGGATATCGAAGACGCCTATGCCCGCATGCAGAAGAGCGACGTCAAATATCGTTTCGTGATCGACAACGCCACGCTGGCCGCCTGATCGCCAGGCAAAGGGGCGAATGGCCAGGCGCCATTCGCCCCGACTGCGGGCCATGCCCGCCCCTTTCCGGGGGAAACCCCGATTGCTCCCGCTTTGCCGTCGCGGTCCAATCACCGGACGTTCAAGCGCCGAGGAGCCAGCCATGTCCGATCCCCTATCGTCCTGGAATGACGGACCTGCCAAGGCCGCAATCCTGGATTTCGTCGCCCGCGTGACAGGCTCGGGACCGGAGCATATCCCCGCCCCGCAGCGCATCGCCACCTTCGACAATGACGGCACGCTCTGGGCGGAACAGCCACTTCAGACCCAGTTCCTGTTCGGCCGCATGCTGCGCGCAAAGCTGATCGAACAGGAACCGGAACTCGCGCAGCAACAGCCTTTCAAGGCCTATGTCGAGCAGGACATGCCGGCCATGAAAGCGCTGGGGAAGCTAGGACTGCTGGAGGTTGCCGCCCGTGAGCACGCTGGTGCGACCGAAGAGGAATTTGACAGAATCGCACGCGACTGGCTCGCCACCGCACATCATCCCCTGCTCGACCGACCCTTCACCCGATGCGTCTATCGCCCGCAGATCGAATTGCTCGATTTCCTGCGCGCCCATGATTTCAAGACCTACATCGTCTCGGGTGGCGGGCTCGACCTGATGCGCGCCTTCGCCGAAGACGTCTATGGCATTCCGCCCGAACAGGTGATCGGCTCCAGCCTTCGCACCCGGTTCGAAATCGACGGTGATGGCGTCGCGCAACTTGTCAAGCTGCCCGAACTCCACTGTTTCGACGACCGCGAGGCGAAGGCGCAGAATATCGCCCTTCATATCGGCCGTCGCCCGATCCTGGCCTTCGGCAATTCGGACGGCGACCTCGCCATGCTCCGCTATGTGAAGACCGGATCAGGGCCACGGCTGGCGCTGCTGCTGCATCATGACGATGCCGCTCGGGAATTTGCCTATGATCGGGATTTCTTCCTGAGTCCCTTGGCCGAGGCCCTGAACAAGGCCGCGGATTATGGCCTGACCCTGGTCAGCATGAAGCATGACTGGAACAGCATCTTCGTCTGATCCGCGGACCGCGCCACCTTCAGACAACCGGCCGTGGCACTCCGCACGCTGGCGCGCCTATGACCGCCTTATGGTCCATCTCCTTCCCTTCACCCCTGATCATTTCTCCACCCTGTCGGGCTGGTTCGGCAGCGACGCAGATGTCGTTCAGTGGGGCGGACCTTTTGTCCATTTCCCGCTGTCCGACGACCAGATGATGGCGATGCTGGACGAAGGACGCAGTGATCCGCCCGCACGCCTGTGCTGGATTGCGCAGGACGGTGATCGACTGGTCGGCCATGTCCAGATCGCCTTCGACTGGCGCAACGGCAATGCCACGCTGGGCCGTGTCGCGATCGCGCCCGATGCGCGCGGCCGGGGTCTGGCGGTGCCGATGCTGCGCCTTGCGCTCGCCAGCGCCTTTGCCTTCGACGCCGTCGAGCGGCTGGAACTCAATGTCTATGCTTGGAACCGGCCCGCCATTCGCAGCTATGAACGGCTGGGCTTCGTGACCGAAGGCGTCCGCCTGTCCTCCGTTCGGGTCGGCGATGCGCGGTGGGATACCGCGATCATGCGGATGCTGCGATCCGAATGGACCGACAGCACGCCAGCCTGAACCCAAACAAAAGGGCCGGCGCCTTTCGGTGCCGACCCTTTTGCTAATTCTGCCTGTTTCGATCAGGCGACCGGGCCAAGACCCTTGATCGCATCATCGACCAGCGCCTTGTCCGCCTTGGCATCATGGCCTTCGGCAATCAGGGCAGCGGCAGCGCCGGTAGCGGCCTTCACCGCCTTGGCACGAATGTCGGCGAGTGCGCTGCGCTCAGCTGCACCGATCTTGTCTTCCGCCATCTTCTGGCGACGGGCGACCAGATCGGCAGCCTGCACCTTGGCATCGGACAGAAGCGTTTCGGCTTCATGCTCGGCCGACTTGCGCATGGCGTCGGCTTCGCCGGCCGCAGCGGCCAGCTTGGCTTCATATTCGCCCTTGAGCGCTTCGGCTTCGGCTCGAAGCTTCGATGCTTCGGCCAGCTGTTCCTTGATCTGGGTGATCCGGCCATCCAGAACGCCACCGATCAGGCTGGGCACCTTCTTGATCAGCAGGATGACGATGAACACCGCCATCGCCAGGCTGACCCAGGCCGTCGCGTCCATGCCGACCGCCTTGGGATCGGTATGCGGCGCGACGCCTTCATGCGCCACGGTGCCAACCGGCTCCATGCCTTCGGCGTGGATTGCCTGATTGAGGTGCGGGGCCTGCGCCTCGCTATGCTCTACTGCTGCCTCAGCCATGAGCCAGTGCCGCCTTTACTGCGTTGCGGGCCGCTTCGTCCGACGCTTCCACGCCGGAAATCCGGACGACCATGTCGCGCGCCGCATCGGCGGCGACGGTTTCAATCTGTGCCATGGCGGCATCCGTGGCGGTCTTGATCCGGGCTTCGGCAGCGCCGATCTTGTCCTGGATCTCCGCATCGGCGGCGGCCAGCTTCGCTTCCGAAGCCTTGGCGGCATCCGCCTTCGCCTTGGCCAGCGTCGCCTGGGCGGCGGTGCGGCTTTCGGCATCACGGACGCGATAGTCCGCTTCCGCTTCGTCGGCGCGGGCGAAGGCTGCCTTGGCAGCATCGAGATCACCCGAAATCTTCGCGTCGCGCGCGTCGGCCGTCGCCTGCACCTTGGGCACCATGCCGCGGCCGATGACGAAGAAGACGAAGCCGAACGTCAGCAGCAGCCAGAAGATCTGGGAAGCATAAGTATCGGCGATTTGCGCGATTTGAGGCATTTTCATCCGTCCGAAAAGGGGGCGGTCGTCAAGGGGCAGGCAGCCAGGCTGCCCGCCCCGTCGATCTTTAGGCCACGAAGACCAGGATCATGGCGATAACGAACGCCAGCAGACCCAGAAGTTCGGCGGCGGCGAAGCCGATGAACAGGCGACCCTGCTGGCCGTCAGCGGCACCCGGATTGCGCAGCGCGCCTTCGAGGAACGAGCTGAAGACGTTGCCCACACCGAGGGCGGCAATGCCCGCACCGATCGCGGCCAGGCCAGCACCGAGCAGCTTTGCGGCTTCTGCGTCCATGTTCTAAACTCCTTTTTCTAAACCAATTAAGCGTTGAAGAATGTACGAAAACTCAGTGCAGGTTTTCGGCGTCGTTGATGTAGACCGAGGTCAGCAGCGCAAACACATAGGCCTGGATCACGGCGACCAGCACTTCGAGTGCGCTGATACCGACCATCAGCACGAAGCTGGCGGCACCGACGGTCAGACCGAAACCGGGGCCAGCATTCGAGCTGTTGATGACGAAGCCGGCCAGCACCTTGAGCAGCACGTGTCCGGCGGTCATCGCCACGAACAGTCGCAGGCCCAGGCTGAACGGACGCACCATGAACGAGATCAGCTCGATCGGGAAAATGACCGGGATCATCGGCAGGGGCGTGCCGTGCGGCACGAACAGGGAGAAGAAGTGCAGCCCATGCTTCCAGAAGCCAACGATCAGCACGATCGAGAAGCTCATGATCGCCAGCACGCCGGTGGCGGTGAAGTGGCTGGTGAAGGTGAAGGGGTGGACCCCGACCAGACCCAGCGGCAGCAGACCCAGAAGGTTGGCCATCAGGATGAACATGAAGAGCGAGAAGACATAAGGAATGTACTTCTTGCCGCCTTCACCCACGTTCGAGATCAGCAGGTTCTTGATGAAGCCGGTGAAATATTCGACCGCCATCTGCCAACGACCGGGCACCAGTTCGCGCTTCATGCCGCCGATCACGAAGATCCACAGCACCACCGCAGCGGCGACCATATAGAGCGCGCTGTTGGTGAAGGCGATGTTGAAGCCGCCGATGGACAGGTGATCGGTACCGAACAGCGGTTCGATCGCAAACTGATGCATCGGATCGATTTTGCCGGATTCTGCCACTTGGACCCCTGTACCGTCTAATATTCGGACTAAGACAAAAGCGCCCCTATTGATCGGAACGCTTCGTCGTCGTCAATCTGATGATGTTCCTGAACGCCGCCACGATCCCGAGACCGAGGAAGACAAGCAGGAGCCATGGGGATGTGCCGAGCAGCCGGTCGAGAACCCAGCCGATCAACGCACCACCGACAAGACCACCGATCAGCTCTGCGAGAACCCTGTTGCCCAGACGCGAACCATCGTCCGCCTGCTGCACCTTCGTCCCCTGTCTGACCTGCTCGGCATGTTCCGCCTGCGCAATTCTCGCTTCCAGTGAAGCGATCCGCGCATCTTCCCCCGCCGGGTCCTGCCCGGATTCACCCGCAACCATTGCCAATCCTTCCATCAGGCTGAAACCCAATGGCAGGCGGCATGGCGCTTGCGGCTGCACCCGTCAAGGCGCGGCCCGTTTAGAAAGGGGATGACGGATAGTCAACTATACTTGGGCAGGAGATTATCCTGCCCAGACGAACTGGCGGTCAAAGTCCGCCAGCCACGCGCGTTTTACTGGCCTGCGGTGGCGCAATAGGCCGGCAAAGAGATCGCCCCGGCGCCCTTGGTCTGCCAGGCACCACCGCCGACGCGATAGACCTGCCCCGGCTTCACCCGACTGCTGAGCGTCTGGCAACCGGTTGCGGCCGCCACATCCTGCACCGTCACGCCGCGCTTGCCGGCCAGATCGGTATAGACGGCACGACGCTTGATGTTGATCGATTCGACCTCGGCCCGCACATCCGCGCCCACCGTGCCGGCGATGCCCAGATAGCCATCGGCCTGCTCGCCCACCGTACCGGCGGCGATCGCGGCGGCCGCACCACCCTGGGCCTGCGCGGCACCGGCCAGGACCAGGCCGCCCAGCACAGCGGCGGCCAGCATGAACTTGCGTGTCATTGCGGGAACAACTCCGGGTTATTGTTGATCAAATCCTTGGCGTCCTTCTCCAGACGGACGACGACCTCCTGCTGGACCTTCACGTTCAGATTGATCTCGATCGGCTTGTCCGGGGCCTTGACCTGGATGCAGCCCCCCAAGGCCGAAGCGGCCAGACCGGCCATCATGATTGCTGCTATCTTCATTTCGGCTCCGTATTTGACACAGTCTCGCTTGCCGCAGGCTGAACCGCAAGACCAGATTGCAGATCGGCCGCGCTTTGTGCGCGCATCTTCTGCTGGGCATCCTCGCCAATCTGGTCGCGGATCACCTGCGACGGGTCGACATAGGATTGGGCGGATTTCATCAGGCCGCGGAAAGGCGCGGAAATCCGCACGTTGAAGATGAAGGGCAAGCCCACGAAATTGCCGGCCAGCCCTCGCGGCACGCCGCCCAATTGGCCCCGGTTGACGCCGTTGAACACCACATTGGTCACCATCTCGCCATCCAGCGCGCCATCCATCAGGATGGTGAGGCATTTATATTGCAGATCCTTCAGCGCGTCGAAGGCGACCTTGCCCATAACTCCGACTTGTTCGTTCGACACCGAGCCCACATAGGACAGCACGCCGGACTGGCGCGTTGGGTCGCAGGGGATGCTAGGCAGCACGCCCTCGGGCATGATCAGCGGCGCCATGCCCTGCTGCCGCGCGACCAGCACGCCGCCGGCGACCCGCCCGCCCTGCGCATTGAAGATCAGCGGCATGATGCCGTCGAACGTGCCGGTGGCCGACACGTTCTTGAGGTCCATCGCCTGGATGAAGGCACCAGCGTCGAGGCCGATGACCCGGAAGGTCAGATATCGGTCGACATCGGCACCAAAGTCCATGGTCGTCGGCAGAAGCACCAGTTCGCCACCCGAGAAAGGAAAGCCGCCGCCCTCGATATGCACCTTCTGCCCGGCACCCAGGCGATAGCGGATCGTGCCGTCGCGTGCCTCGACACCCGGATTGACCAGCGCGATTCGCGCCTCCTGTCCGGTCGGCGTCACCATGTTGAGCAGGTCGGAGAAGCGGATCTCGCCAGACAGTCCCTCGACCGGGCCGAATGCCGCCGCCAGATCCAGCCGATCGGTCCGGAAGACGCCATCGCTGCTGACATCGGAACCGGCCCAGCGGATATGCCCCTCGCCGGTCACGCGGCCAGCGACATTGGCGATCACGCCGAGCGTCAACGGCGTCAGTTCCTCCGGCTGCAATCCCGGCCCGAAGACCAGGTCCGGCACGGTCAGGTCGGCATGCCCCTTCCCGCTGCCCAGGTCGTGCGCAATATCGGCGCGCGCCACCGTGGCACCCTTGCCCGGCACCTGCAGCGTGCCGGTCGCGGTGATTCGGCCATCCTTCATCGCCAGGGCAAAGTCAGGCACGGACAGCGGGTTGAAGCGGACCGAAGGCTGCGCATCGCGCACCTGCATCGCCGCCTTGAGCGACAGCGCACCCTTGGCAAAGGCCCAGCCGCCCGCACCCTGCTCGACGATCAGCGGCACGGTGCCGATCCGTCCGCCCGCGCCCTTGATGTCGCCGGCAAAGCCATCCTTCGTCGCCGCACCGGTCACGCTCGTCGCAGACAGGCGCACCGGCGCATCCTCCGGGCCGATGGCGAAATCGGCGTTGCCCAGGGTGAAGCCGGTCTGGCCCAATATCAGACGGGCATTGTCCGCCTTGAGCCGCATCGGGCTGTCACCGCTTCGCCCGTTCAGCGCGACATTGCGAAGCTCCGCACCGCCCTTCATACCGCCCGGCCCCATGGCGAAGAGCGCCGAATTGGGCAGCGGGCAGAGTGCCTGCCGGGTCTGCCCCAGCGCGAAGCTGCCATAGCGTGCTTCCAGCAAGGTCAGTGGCGCGCAATGTTCGTTGATCGCGATCGCGCCATTAGACGCCAGCCGGCCATCGATCGGCAGGCCAAGACCGCGAACAGCCCCATCGGGCAGCGGCCCATCCAGCCGCAACGCGGTCGTGAAGCGCGTGTCGCCCTTCGGCCCGGCAACGAATCGGACAGGCTCGAACGCCAGCCGGGCGCCGTCGGCCGTATAGGGATCGATGAACAGCTGCCCGCCAAAACCGCCGCCGGCGCGGCGGGCCAGTCGGAGCGCCGCCTTGGGCAAGCCGCCGCCCTGCGACGTGATCGCGCCGTCCAGCGCCCAGTCGATCGCTGCGCCGCCCTTGCCCGGCCAGGCCAGCGTCACCCGACCATCGCGCGCCACGGCCACCTGCGCGCCGCTGCGCGCTGCAAATTCGGTATCGGTCAGGACCAGACTGCCGGCATCGCCCTTCTGCGCCAGCGCCACCCGCGCCCGCAGCAGATTATCCGCCCCGGCCCGCCGGGCTGCATCCGCCAACCGCAGGGCCAGCGGCGCCACCGGCGTGCCAGCCGTCGACGTGCGCAAAGCCGCCAGCGGATCACGCCCGGCCATCCGCCCGTTCCGCGCGGTCAGATCACCGCTAAAGGTCGCATCACCGCCGCGCAGCGTCCAGTCACCGGCCAGTTCGGTTGGCCCCGCCAGCACGCCGGCACCGGAAAAGGCGCGCGCGCCGATCCGCGCCCGTCCGGCCATGGCCTGGGCCGAACCGTCGAACTCAATCCGACCGACAGGGGCCGCCAGCAACATGCCCTGCGCCTTGAGCGCCTCGCCCGCCAGCTTGGCCGATCCGTTCCAGCGGTCCAGCCCCTGGCCCAGCCACAGATCGATCTCGGCCGTCGGCGCAGCCATCGCCATGTCCGCGCAGGCGAGCGCATCGCCCTTGATCGGCCCGCGCAGGTGCGGCCGGCCGTCCACCATCGCCACATCCAGCCAGGCGCTGGCCCTGGCCACGCCACAGCCGGCCATCCGTGCCCTGGGCATGGCAGCGGCCAGCTTGCCGCGGAAACCCGATTTCAGATTGCCATTGCCATCGATCTGCATGCCGACCGCACCCGCATCGGTATCCAGCCGCAACTGCGCGTCGCGCAAATGAAGCAGCAGGTCGGGCATGGCGAAGGGGGCGGTCGAATCAGGATCGCGAAACTTGTCCAGTTCGCCCAGCGTCAGCACGCCGTCGCGATAGGCGCCGCGCATCCGCACACCACCAGCGCGAACCGCCGCCACCTGCGGCGTCACGCCGGAAAAGGCGATGTCGACCTCCACCCAGCGGGCGGTCAGGTCCGGCCGTGCCGGATCGCCCAGCACGACATTCTCGATCCGCTGGGTGCGCAGGCCCACCTGCGTCAGGTCATAATTGGCCTGGACCCCGCGCCGGTTCAGTTCGCGGTTGACGAAATTCTCGGCGATCGGCGCGCGCTGCGTCCACAGCGCGACCAGCACCAGGCCGAGCGAACCCGTCCCGACACCCAGCCAGCGCAGCCAGCCCCGGCGAATTTCGGCTTCGCCGTTCTCGTCTTCCATCTGCCTGGCCAACCCCGACTTTCGCTCGCACTTCAGGTCCGTAACGCATCCATAACGTCCGACCCATTGGAAATATCCACCCCTGAAATAGCCTTGCCCACGAAATCCGCAAAGCCTAGGCTTCATTTGCCGGGGAATGGGGGATCGCCAGCATGACCGAAAAGGACGAACGCGCGAGCCAGGATGGCGCTGGTCATCGCGCCCGCCTGCGCCAGCGACTGGCCGAAGGCGGCGACGGGCTGCTCGACCATGAACTGATCGAATATCTGCTCGCCCTCGCCATCCCCCGCCGCGACACCAAGCCGCTGGCCCGGCTGCTGTTGCGCGAATTCGGCGGGATCGGCGGATTGATGGCGGCCGACTGGCAGGCGATCATACGGGTGCCCGGCATGGGCGATACCAGCGTCGCCGCGATCAAGATCGTTCAGGCCACCGCGCTGCGGATGCTGCGCAACGATGTGGCGGAACGACCGGTGCTGGGCAGTTGGCAGGCACTGCTCGACTATCTGCGCGCGGACATGGCCTATCTCCATGTCGAACGCGTGCGGGTGCTGCATCTCAACAGCCGCAACATGCTGATCCGCGACGAGAATATGGGTGACGGATCGATCGACCAGGCAGCCATATATACGCGTGAGGTGATCAAGCGAGCGATGGAATTGGGATCGGCAGCCCTGATCCTGGTCCACAACCACCCGTCGGGCGATCCGTCGCCCAGCAAGCAGGATATAGAGATCACCCGCCAGATCGTCGAGGCCGGCAAGCGGCTGGGCATCGGCGTCCACGACCATATCATCATTGGCACGCAGGGGCATAGCAGCCTGCGCGCGCAGGGACTATTATAGCGTCAACTCTTCTCGATCAGTTCGGACGGCCAGCCGATGCGCACCAGCAGTCCATCCGGACCGTTGATCCCGACCTCATACAGTCCCCATTCGCGATGGCGCAAAATGCCGCCTGGCCGGATGACCAGATCATCGACCAGCGCCGCGATCGCCGCCACATCGGGCGTGCGCAGATAGACGCCAAAGGGATTATGCGCTGGCACGTCCCAGGGCGGCGCGCCGCCCTGGGTCAGATGCACCTCGCACCCCCATCCCTCCATGATATGATAATGGTGATCGCCGCCGATCCGCACGAAGCCCAGCCTTTCCCAGAAGGCCAGGGCAAGGGCGACGTCATTGCTGGGCACGATCGCAAAAGCGCCAACGCCTGGAATTGCGGACATGGCCTTACCCTCCCGTTGCGCCGTCATGGCCACATAACAAAAAAGCCCCCGCCATGCCTGCGCGTGACGGGGGCCTTTCTCAATCAGCGTGGGGCCGTTCAGCCGCCAAAACCGAAATTCAGGAATTCGGGCACCGGACCGTTCCAGCCATCGTCCGGACCATCATCGGGTTCCTGACGGCGGCCATGCGGCGCTGGGCGTGCAGCCGGCGCATCGCGGCGGTCGTCACGACGATCATCCCGCTTGTCGCTGCGCCGGTCATCCTTGCGCTCGGGCTTGCGGCGCGCGTCGCGGCCACCGGACCGCTCATTGTCGCGCTCCTCGCGATCGGCCTTGCGCGGCTCTTCCTTCGCGCGCGGCGCAGGCGCAGCCGCGACCGGCGTTTCGACATAGTCGATCTTGGTGCCGATCAGCTTCTGGATATTGTCGATCGCCTCGGCATCCTCGGCCGCGACGAAGGTATAGGCAACGCCCTTGGCCCCCGCGCGACCGGTACGGCCGATGCGGTGGACATAGTCATCGGGGTGCCAGGGCGCATCGAAATTGAAGACGTGGCTGACGCCCTTGATATCGAGGCCGCGGGCTGCGACGTCCGACGCCACCAGGATGTTCACGCTGCCATCGCGGAACCGCTCCAGTTCGGCGATGCGCGATGCCTGGTCGATGTCGCCATGGATCTCGCCCGACTTGAAGCCGTGACGCTGCAGGCTCTTGTTCAGTTCGCGAACCGTGGTCTTGCGGTTGCAGAAGATCACCGCGCTCTGCACCTCTTCTGCTTCCAGCATCGCGCGCAGCGCTTCACGCTTCTTGCGCGAATCGACCTTCACCAGTCGCTGGGTGATGTTGGTCGACGCCGTTGCCGGGCGCGCCACCTCGATCGACTTGGGATTGTCCAGGAAACGATCGGCCAACTTCTTGATGACCGGCGGCATGGTGGCAGAGAAGAGAAGTGTCTGGCGCTGCGCCGGCAGCTTGGTGCAGATTTCCTCGATATCCGGGATGAAGCCCATGTCGAGCATGCGGTCGGCTTCGTCGATCACCAGCATGTTGCAGCCGTTGAGCAAAATCTTGCCGCGCTGGAACAGGTCCATCAGGCGGCCCGGCGTCGCGATCAGCACGTCGACGCCCTTTTCCAGCGCCTTGATCTGGTCGCCCATCTGCACGCCGCCGATCAGCAGCGCCATGGAGAGCTTGTGATATTTGCCGTATTTCTCGAAATTCTCGGCCACCTGGGCGGCGAGTTCGCGGGTCGGCTCCAGGATCAGACTGCGTGGCATCAGCGCACGGGCACGGCCATGCGCCAGGATGTCGATCATCGGCAGCACGAAGCTGGCGGTCTTGCCTGTGCCCGTCTGCGCGATGCCGATGATGTCCTTCATCATCAGCACCGGCGGGATCGCCTGCGCCTGGATCGGCGTGGGCGTGTCGTAACCCGCCTCGGTTACGGCCTTGAGCAATTCGTCGGAGAGGCCGAGATCGGCAAAAGTCATTCAAATGTCCGGGACAGGAGGTTGGCCGTCCTGCGCGTCCGCACGACGGAAATCGCGCGCGACTTGCGAAAATATCGCCATCTTGTCAAGGAAATCGCGCAATATGCTGGCCAAACCAGCCGTTTTTCTGCCGATCAATCCTCGGCGTCCGCTTCCACCAGCCGCCTGAAGCTGTCGATCCCGCAACTCGCGCCGCTGCGCGCCTGCAACTCGTCCCGCCCCGAACAGAGCGATCCATCCTCGTCCGGCTCGACATAGAAGCCTGAATAGAAGCTGGCGGAATCGCATCCCCGCTCCAGCCGCGCGCGGTAGCGATGCTTGTCCGCCAGGATCAGGTCGACCCCGTTGGACACCACGATGCTGGCCCCGCGAATCGATCGCAGCGCCACGCAGCGCGGCCCCTTCTTCTCTTCCCAGCGCTCGTCACTCTTGGGCACGACTCGCGTCGGCGCCCGCCCCTTGGCCATCGGAACACGAATGATCACGCGCTGCTCGATCGTCAGTTGCGCCCATTGCACCGGGTCGGCAGCAGGCGCTGCAAGCAGCATCAGGATGGTATGAACCAAGCGGAACCCCTTTTGGGAGTGGCAAGCTATCGGCCAACGGTTGAACCGTCGATGAATTCCGGGGCATAGCATGTCCCATGACAGAACAAGCCATAATCGCACAGGATGCCATCGATCGCTTCGTCGCCCTGCTCGGCCCCAAGGGCGTCATTACCGATGCCGACGATATCGCCCCCTGGGTCAGCGACTGGCGCGGCCGCTATCATGGTGCGGCCCGCGCGATCCTGTCGCCGGCCACGACGCGCGAAGTGGCCGACTGCGTTGCGCTGGCGGCGGAACTGGGCATTGCCCTCGTCCCCCAGGGCGGCAACACGTCGATGGTCGGCGGCGCGACACCGCCGGCCGACGGATCGGCGCTGATCCTGTCGCTGCGCCGCATGAACCAGATCCGCAGCCTGTCGGCCGACGACAATCTGGCGGTGTGCGAGGCCGGGGTCATCCTTTCCAATCTGCACGACGCTGCCGAAGCGGCCGGCCGTCGCTTTCCGCTCAGCCTGGGTGCCAAGGGATCAGCCACGATCGGCGGCCTCACTTCGACCAATGCCGGCGGCACCCAGGTGCTGCGCCACGGCACGATGCGCGCGCTGGTCGAGGGGATCGAGGCTGTGCTGCCCGACGGCAGCATCTTCGACGGGCTGGACGCACTCAAGAAGGATAATCGCGGCTATGACATCAAGCAGTTGCTGATCGGCGCGGAAGGCACGCTGGGCGTCATCACCGCGGCCGCCCTGCGGCTGGTGCCCGGCATCGCCGCCCGCGCGGTCGGCTGGGTCGGCGTAAAGACGCCCGCCGACGCCCTCGCCCTGCTGCGCCTGGTCGAAGGCGAACTGGGTGACAGCGTCGAAGGGTTCGAGGTGATTGCCGACGATGGCCTTGGCCATGTCCTCTCCCATGTTCCCGGCACACGCTGCCCGATCGAGACCCGAACGCCCTGGCATGTGCTGATCGAGGTCGACCATGGCGACATGCGCGAGCCCGGCCCGACCGAGCGGCTGGAAGGTGCGCTCAGCCTGGCGCTGGAACGCGGCATCGCGATCGACGCCGCCATTGCCGCCAGCGAATCCCAGGCAGAGGCCTTCTGGCGCATCCGCGAATCCCTGTCGGAATCCGAAAAGGCGCAGGGGCCCGCGCTGCAATATGACATCAGCGTGCCGGTGCCGCGCATGCCGGCCTTCATGCTGGAGGCTGCCGCCGCCGCCGAAGCAGCCTTCCCCGGCACGACCGCCTCTTCCTTCGGTCATCTGGGCGATGGCAATGTCCATTTCCATGTCCGCGCGCCCAGGGGCACCAGCGACGGTCCGGCCTGGATCGCGGCGCAGGGCCAGGCGATCAACGCCTTCGTCCATGACGCGGTGGTCGCCGCGGGCGGTTCCATCTCGGCCGAGCATGGCATTGGCCAGATGAAGCGCGCCGAACTCGGACGCCTCGCCAGCCCGGCCCGCATCCATGCCCTGCGCGCGATAAAGACAGCCTTCGATCCGGGCGGCATCATGAACCCCGACAAGCTCATCCCTCGCCCCGACGAGGGTTGAGCGCAGCATATCCACAAAGCGATTGCCTAGCGGGATAGCTCCGATTATCCCGTCACACCCATATTCGGATCAGCGACGCAAGCCTTGCGCGCTTTCTAACAGGACGGAACAACATCATGGCCAGCGCGCCCGCGAACAGCCTTCCCATCTTCTACAACGACCTGATCCCGCTCAGCACCGTGGATCATGCTGATTATCGCACCCAGCCGGTCGATGCCGCCCCGTTCCTGGTGTCCCAGCACGCCGTGCCGCTGACCATCGACGAATTCGTCTCGGCCCAGCGCTTCGTGCCGATCATCTTCTCGGCCGGCCAGGATTCGGTGCCGCTCGCACTGATGGGCCTCAATGAAGGCGTGAACATCTTCGTCGATGACGAAGGCAAGCTGCGCGGCCCGGCCTATGTCCCGGCCTATGTCCGCCGTTACCCCTGGATGCTGGCCAAGCTGCGTCCCGACAGCGACGAACTCTCGCTCTGCTTCGATCCGACTAGCAAGGCGATCGGCACCGAAGGCGACGGCCCGGTCCTGTTCGAAAATGGCCAGCCGACCGACGTGACCAAGGGCATCCTGAAATTCTGCGAGGATTTCGAGCAGGCAGCCGCCCGCACCGGCCAGTTCATGAAGGACCTGGCCGAAATGGACCTGCTGATGGACGGCGAAGTCGCGATCCAGACCCCGAACAACGAACAGCCCTTCGTCTATCGCGGCTTCCGCATGGTGAACGAGGAAAAGCTGCGCGACCTGCGCGGCGACCAGCTGCGCAAGATCAACCAGAACGGCCTGCTGCCGCTGATCCACGCCCATCTCTTCTCGCTGCAGCTGATGCGCGAGATCTTTGAAGGCCAGGTCAGCCAGGGCAAGGGCCCGATCGCTGTACCGGCCGCACCGGTGCCAGCAGACGCCTAAACTCCGATTAACTCCGTTAATCGCAAATATATCGGGACAGGGCGGGGCTTGCTCTTGAAAGCAGCCGCGCCCTGTCCTATTTCTGTTGCATGCGATGCACCTGCCCCCCTTTCGGGTGTGTCGTATAGGGCGCCTCCCCCTTGGAGGCGTCTCCTCCCTGAACCTGGCCACCCCGTGCATCGCATGGGGTGGTTTTTTATGGGCTGCAGTCAGCGTAGGTCGCCGGAAATTTTCGCTGCTTTCGCTTGACGCCATCACCAGCCCTGCCTAAAGGCACGCCCCTGCCTGTCGCCCATGCGACATACGGCCCCTTCGTCTAGCGGTTAGGACGCGGCCCTCTCACGGCTGAAACACGGGTTCGATTCCCGTAGGGGTCACCAGCTTCGATCACATCTGACGAACAACCGATATGCCGACGCACTGGCGATCGCATTTCTCTGCTGGCAGCCGCCCTACATCCCTAGCTCGCTCAATCCGGGATGATCGTCGGGCCGGCGCCCCTGCGTCCAGTGGAATTTCCGGTCGGCTGCGCTGATCGGTGCATCATTGATGCAGGCGAACCGCCGCTGCATCAGGCCGCTCTCGTCAAATTCCCAATTCTCGTTGCCATAGGAGCGGAACCAGTTGCCGCTGTCGTCATGCCATTCATAGGCGAAGCGCACCGCGATGCGGTTGTCGGCAAAGGCCCATAATTCCTTGATCAGCCGATAATCCAGTTCGCGCTGCCATTTGCGCGTCAGGAAGGCGATGATCGCAGAGCGGCCATTGACGAACTCGGCCCGGTTCCGCCACTGGCTGAGCGGCGTATAGGCCATGGCGACCCTCGCGGGATCGCGGCTGTTCCAGCCATCCTCGGCCAGGCGCACCTTCTGTATCGCGCTCTCCAGGGTGAAGGGTGGCAACGGCGGTCTCACATTGTCCATCATGCGTCTCCCATCTTGGCAAGGCGATCCTGCAATGCCCTATTTTCGGCTTCCAGTTGCGCCATCCGTTCATGCAGCGGCCGGACCGCCTGTTCGATCTCGCGCTCGGTGAAGCGCGGCGTGATATGCTGCGGACAATTCCAGTCGAACGCCTCCAGCCGCAGCCGGAAGATGCGTTCCGCCCGCGCCTTGTAATCCTTGTCCATGACAAGATCGGTGAGCGTCGGATCGGCATCGAGCGCCAGCTTCTCGACATGGACATAGATTTTCAGCCGGGCGCGGCGGGGATAGTCCATCAGGATCAGGCAGGCCCGGTCGTTTACGGCCAGGTTACCGGTGCTGATATATTGGCGGTTACCGCGATAATCGGCAAAGGCCAGCGTCCGGTCGTCGACCAGCTTGAGGAAGCCGGGCGGGCCGCCGCGATGCTGGACATAGGGCCAGCCATCCTCCGAGACGGTGGCCATGTAGAAACTGTCGCGGGCTGCCAGGAAATGGGCTTCATTGTCGGTGAAGCGGTCGAAGGCGCGATTGCCGCTGAACGCCGCCCAATGGGCGTCCGCGCCCATCTCCGCCTGCGCCGCGCGGACGCTCGGCGTCGTGGCGATATCCAGAAAACCGTAGGACATGGTCCGTCTCCCATCATCCGTCCGTTGCGGGGCCATGCCTGACCATGGCCCCGCCGGGGTTTCAGCGCGCCGCGACCTTGCGATCGAGGAAGTCGCGGATCAGCGGCGCCATTTCATCCAGCTTGTCTTCCAGGGCGAAATGGCCGGTATCGAGAATATGCATCTCCGCGTCGGGCAGGTCACGCTTGTAGGGATGCGCGCCGGGTTCGGGGAAGATCTTGTCATTCTTGCCCCAGACGATCAGCGTCGGCGGCTTGCGTTCGCGGAAGAAGGCCTGAAACGCCGGGTAGAGCGGCACATTGGTGCGATAGTCGTAGAACAGGTCAAGCTGGATATCCTTGTTGCCCGGCCGGTCGAGCAAGGCCTGGTCCTGCACCCAATTGTCGGGGCTGATGCGCGACAGGTCGCGCACGCCATCGGTATATTGGAATTTGGTGGCGTCGAGGCCGACGAGCCAGGCCTGCGCCTCGCGATCCTTGGCCGATCCGCTCTTCCAATAGGTCTTGATCGGATCCCAGAAGGCCCCCAGCCCTTCCTCATAGGCATTGCCATTCTGGACGATGAGGCCGCTGACCCGCTCCGGATGCTTGATGGCGAGGCGGTAGCCGACCGGGGCACCATAATCCATGACATACATGGCGTAGCGCCGGGCGCCGATCTTGCCCATCAGCGCGTCGACCATGTCGGCATAATGGGCGAAGCTGTAGGTGAACTGGCGATGGTCGGGCGCGTCGCTCTGGCCAAAGCCCGGATAGTCCGGCGCGATCACATGATAGCGGTCGGCGAGGAGCGGGATCAGGTTGCGGAACATGTGCGACGATGTCGGGAAGCCGTGGAGCAGCAGCACCACCGGGCCGTCGGCGGGGCCGGCTTCGCGATAGAACATCTTGACGCCATCGATCGTGGCGCTGCGATAATGGACCGTGGCGGCCGCAGCCTGCGTGGCGACGACACTGGCGGGCGCGGCGATCGCGTCGGCCGAGGCAGCGATGCCGGCGGTCGCCAGCAGCATCGAAATGACCAGTTTCTTCATCATGTCCTCCACCCTGTTGGGGGCGCTGAGCAAGGGCTTCAGCTTCTGGAGACAGAGATAATCCTTGTCCTCATTCCTGATAATTCGGGAAAGCTGGAAGTCATTATTCCTTATGATGGAATAATGGTCATGCCTGCTGGAACAGAGGATTGGCCCGCAGCCGATCGACCGCCAGATCGACGAAGCTGCGTACCTTGGCCGCCGCCCGCCGCCCTTCGGCGTGGATGACGTGGATCGGCAGCGGCTTTTCCATCTGCTCGTCCAGAACCGTGACCAGCCGCCCGGCCGCCAATGCTGGCTCGACCTGGTAGGACAGCACGCGGGTCAGCCCCCAGCCCTGCTCGGCGGCGGCGATCGCCGCTTCATTGGTGTTGCAGAAAAGTTGGGGGTGGACCGTGACGCTGCTCCGGCCCTCCGGCCCGAAATGCCATTCGGGGGAGGCCCATGCCCCGGTCGGGCCGATGATGCGATGATGGACAAGGTCGGCCGGGGTCCGGGGCATGACATGCTGCTCGAAATAGGCCGGCGCGCCACAGATGACCCGCCGCACCGTCCCGACCCGAATGGCGCTGAGGCCCGAATCCGGCAGATGCCCGATCCGGATGGCGACATCGATGCCTTCCTCGACGATATTGACCAGCCGGTCGACGAACAGGCTGCGCCCGGTCACCGCGGGAAAGCGATCCAGATAGTCGAGCAGGATCGGTAGCACATACATCTGGCCAAAGATCACAGATCCGGTGACGATCAGCGTGCCGGTGGGATTGCCATGGGCGCCCGCCGCCGCCGCGTCCGCATCCGCCATCTCGGCCAATATCCGGCGGCAATCGTCCAGATAGCCACGGCCCGCCTCGGTCAGTTTCACCGATCGCGTCGTCCGGGTCAGCAACCGCACGCCGATCTCATCCTCCAGCGCGGAAATTGCCCGCGTGACGGCCGGCGGGCTCAGATGCAATTGCCGCGCGGCTTCGGCAAAACCGCCGGTTTCCGCCACGCGAACGAATATCTTCATGGCTTGCCAGCGGTCCAACACCATCCCCCTCATCATCGCTTCGGCCGAAAAGGATGCGCAGAACCCCATGCGCCGGTCAATCAGCGGGACTGACGCACCAGGTTCGTTTCGGGCGCAACAGGAACGATTATCTCATGGACCTCCCCCCCTTCATCATGACGCCTCAGGGTCGCCCCCGATGGAAATGCACAAGGATCACGGATATCACCGCGCAACGATAACCAGGGGGACATGCCGTGCCGATCGACTACCGCAACATGGTTCGCCACGGTCGCCTGTTTTGCGCCTTGCTGCTGCTCCCCCACCCCGCGCTCGCCCAAGGCGATCGCGCCACATCGCCGCCGGAATTTGCCCGCCGCGCCGACAATCTGAAGCCCGGCCAATGGGTCTGGGCGCCGCAGGTATCGCCGACCGGGCCGCTGCTCGTCTATGTCGATCTTTCGCGCCAGATCGCAACCGTCTATCGCAACGGCGTGCGCATCGCCGTGTCCACCATCTCCTCGGGCAAGGAAGGCCATGCAACACCCACCGGCGTCTTCACCATTCTGCAAAAGGACAAGGACCATCGGTCCAGCACCTATAATAACGCGCCCATGCCCTATCAGCAGCGCCTGACCTGGGACGGCGTCGCGCTCCATGCCGGCGGCCTGCCGGGCTATCCCGAAAGCCATGGCTGCATCCACCTGCCTTATAAATTCTCGCAGGAACTCTTCGCCATCACCAGCCTGGGCGCGACCGTGGTGGTTCAGGGCAATGCCGCCACCCATATGCGCACCAGCCAGGCAAGCCTCTTGTCGCCGATCAACGACAAGGGCGAACAGGTCGAATATCGCCCGCTCAAGGATGAGGAATATCGCTGGCAACCCGAACTGGCGACCAGCGGCCCGCTGACCATCATCGTCTCGAAGAAGGAACAGCGGATCGTCGTGCTACGCAACGGCACGGAAATCGGCCGCAGCGTCGCCGAGATCAAGGATGGCGATCCCGGCTCCCATGTCATCACCCTTACCACGGGCAAGGATGGCAAGACCCACTGGCTCTATGTCGGCCTGCCGGGCCATGAAAATGATGTCGAGAATGTCGTGGACGAAGCGGTGCTGAACCGGGTGCGCCTGCCGCGCGGCTTCTACGACAAGATCCGCAGCCAGTTGAAGCCGGGCACCACCATCCTCGTCACGGATTCCAGTGTCGGCGCCTCGACCGGCGAGAAGCTCACGATCATGGACGCGGTCGCGCCCCAGCCCTGACCGGATTTCCCGCATCGCCGCCAAGCATCGCCACGGCGGAGCCCTCTATGCTTGCGGGCGCCCATCCCCATGCGCACAAGCTATCGGAAAGAGCAGCATGCCATAGGAAAGGATGAGGATAATGCCCCGCTTCACCGCCGAAACCGCCATTGCCGCGCTGGAAATCGAGCAACTGGTGATCGACTGGGGCTATGATCTGGACCTTAACGGCGGCATGAATGTCGCACCGCTCTGCACCGACGATTGCCATTATCTGGTCGGCGGCACGCTGCATCAGGGCCATGGCCCCATCACCGCCTTCTACACCGCCCGCAACGAACGGGTCGCCACCCAGCAGAAGGACGGTGTCCGCACCCAGCGGCACACCATCACCAATATGCGCATTCAATTCCCGGCCGCCGACCATGGCAGCGCGCAGTTCATGCTGGTCAATTATTCCGGTGAGGGCAAGGCGCCGATCCTGAACCTGGTCGGCCCGACCATCGTCGCCGATTGCCGCATGGAATTCCGCCGGGATGCGGACGGCGAATGGCGCATCTCGCTGTTCGACAGCACGCCGATGTTCATCGGCAATGATCCGTTCCTCAACGCCGCCGTCGTCCGGAAATAGGGAAGTTCGCCGCCGGGCGGGCCTGACATGGAAATGCCGAACCCGGCGCACAATGTTACAGACATCGCCGCAATCTGAAATCGCCGGGCAAAATCACACGCAGACACTCCGCCTGACCAGCGTCAGACCCGGAGTGCAGCGTGATACAACAGCCGATCAATTTCCCGGCCCGGACCGACCAGACAGACAGGAAGACGCAGTCGATCTGTTTCTTCTTCAACGCGCAGATCCATCATCTTCTGCACGCCATGCCGCTGGCACTGGAATTGTCGCATGATCCGCGCTTTCGCGTCGATATCATCGCGGCCGGCGCCGATCATATTGCGCTGGCCCGCGACTTGGCCGCTCGTCATGGCGGCGGCCGGCTGAACTTCATCCATCTCGACAATATCTGGCTGCGCACCCTGTCCCACCTGTCGGGCCATGCCAGCCCGCCCAAGATCGCCACCCTGCTCGCCGCGCGCCGCCGCCTCGCCCGCTATGACGCGATCGTCGTGCCCGAACGCACCTCGCTGCTGCTGCGCCGTCTCGGGCTGTCGGACAGCCGCTTCATCCATACCTGTCATGGCGCGGGCGACCGGGCGGTCGGCTATGATCCGCGCATCGCCCTGTTCGACTTCGTCCTGCTGGCGGGCGAGAAGCAGCGCCGCCGGATGCTGGCACAGGGCCTGATCCGCGAGGATCATTACGCCATTGCCGGCTATGGCAAGTTCGACCTGACCCAGGGCCAGCGCCCGGCCAGCCCCTTCACCGACAATCGCCCGATCATCCTCTACAACCCGCATTTCTCGCCGCGGCTCTCCTCCTGGCAGGCGATGGGCATGGATGTACTGCGCCAGTTCGCGGCCGATGACCGGTTCAACCTGATCGTCGCGCCCCATGTCCGCCTGTTCGACAATCGCCGCAAGCGCGCCGCGGCCGAGCGCATGCTGGCCGAATTTGCCGGCCTGCCGCATATCCATGTCGATCTGGGCAGCCGGGCAAGCGTCGACATGAGCTATGTCCAGCTCGCCGCCGCCTATATCGGCGACGTGTCGAGCCAGATCTATGAATTCATCGCCACGCCGCGCCCCTGCCTGTTCCTCAACGGCCATGCCGCACAGTGGCGCGACGATCCCAATTATGCCCATTGGCATTATGGCCCGGTCCATGAATCCGCCGATCGCATCCCGGACAAGGTCGCCGCCGCCATGGCCGCCCATGGCATGTATGACGCCGCCCAGCGACGCGGCCTGTCCGACACCTTCGCCAGCGGCGGCGCGCCTGCCTCGGCGCGCGCGGCCAGGGCGGTCGCGGATTATCTGACACGCGGCGCGCCAGCAGCGCGGCCCGTTCCGACACCCTATAAGCTGCGGGAGGCACTGCGCCATGGCTGATGCCGATCGCCGCCTCTGGCTGGTCGCCCGCGTCCATGCGCCCGATGAAGGCGGGGTCCAGACCTATGTGACCGAAACCGCCCGCGCCTATGCTGCGCTGGGCTGGCGCGTCACCCTGTTCGCCAAATCCTCGGCCGGTCCGCGCCGGGTCAGCAGCGACGGCGTCGAACTGATCGATGTCGGCCCGGCCTCGCGCATGCGGGTCTATGGCCGGCTGTTCCGCGCCATGGCCGGCGCCTGGCTGCGCGGCGAGCGCCCACAGGCGATCCATGCCTGCACCTGGCGTGCGGCCCTGCCTGCCCTCGTCTTTCCCCGCCCCCTCATCGTGACAATCCATGGCCGGGAAGTCGGTCGCCCGGCCGGCGGCGCCTTCGCCCTGTTGCGGCTGGTGCTGCGCCGCGCCCGGCGCATCGTCGCGGTCAGCGCCGTCACTCGCGACCTGCTGGTGCAGCGCCTGCCCGATCTTGCCGCGCGCACCATCGTCGCCTGGAACGGGGTGCGCATGCCGGCCGACCGCCCCACCACCGAGTTCCAGAATGGCGCCGCGCCGGCCCAGATACTGACCGTCTGCCGCCTGGTCGCGCGCAAGAATATTCCGGCCGCGATCGACGCCGCAGCCGCCTGCCTGCGCGAGGAGGCCTCACTCCACTACACCATCGTCGGCCGCGGCGTGGATGGCATCCGCATCCAGCAAACCGTGCGCCGCCACCAACTGGAGGATCATGTCCGGCTGGCTGGTTACGTCTCCGACGCGGAGCTGGCCGAGCAATATCGCGAGGCCGACATTTTCCTCCACCCCCAGATCGCGCTGGAGGATGGCGCCGAGGTGGAGGGCTTCGGCCTCAGCGTCGCCGATGCCATGGCCCAAGGGCTGGCCTGCATCGTCGGCGCGGATGGCGGCCCGGCCGAACTGGTCCGCGACGGCGTCACCGGGCTGGTCGTCGACGGCAATTCACCCAGCGCATTGCGCGCGGCGCTCGCGCTGCTGGCGCGCGATCCCGCGCTCTGCCGCCGGCTGGGCGATCAGGCGCGGATCTGGGCCGCGAACAATCTGTCATGGGAACGGCACTGCCGCCTGATCCTGCACGAACTGCCGCCCCGTCGCCTTGCACCGTCTCGCAGCACGCCCGCACTCACCGAAGGAGGATAGGATGCGCAACTACAGGGGCCCCATCATCCATATCGGCTATCACAAGACCGGAACCACCTGGTTCCAGGATATTTTCTACCCCGCCGTCCGCAATCGTCGCTACCTGCCCCGCGCCGTTGCGCGGGCCGCCTTTCTGGAGGCCGGCGCGCTCCATTTCGAGCCTGACCAGGCCCGCCACAGACTGGGCCAGGACCGCGACGACATCATCCTGTGCGAGGAAAATCTGAGCGGCGGGCTGCATAATGGCGGGCTGGCCGGCAATCTTTCCAAGGATGTCGCCGGCCGCATCCGCGATACGCTGCCCGGCGCGCAGATCGTCATCTTCGTGCGCGATCCCTGCTCGGCCATCGCGTCGGCCTATCTCCAATATGTGAAGGGCGGCGGCACCTTCGGCATCCATCGTTATCTGTTCGGTCGAGACCGGCTCGGCCCGGTGGCGCCGGAGCGGGACGAGGCGCCCGGCTTCCGCCGTGAACATTTCGACTATGCCCGGCTGATCGCTCATTATGATCGGCTGTTCGGCGCGGACAATGTTCATGTCTTCCGCTATGAGGATTTTCGCGCCGATCCGCGTGGTTTCGCCGCCGCTTATGCTAGCCGTTTCGGGCTGGATGTCACGCTCGACCGGCTGGACTGGGGCACACGCAACCCCTCCCCCAGCCGGCTGCTGCTTTGGGGCTTTCGCGCCGCCAATCTCTTCACCCGGCGCGCCGTCGCGGACAAGGACTGCCTGCTCCATCTGCCCGGCTGGTATGGGCTCAGCCGCAAGCTGCTGCGCCGCGCCAATGCCTCGGGCCGCTTCGGCCGTCCGCTGCGCATGCGCGACATATTGGACGAGGGCGCCATCGCCCATTTCAACGACTATTATCGGCATGGCGAGGCCGCCATTGCCGACCGACTGGAACAACAGACATGCCGCGACGCGAAATCACGCGACGGGATGGCCGGACCGGCGCCGTCCTATGCTCGATCATGCAGAACAGCCACATCCTCCTTGCCGACGATGACGCAGCACTGCTGACGTCGCTGTCGGACTATTTCGGCCGCTATGGCTTCGACGTCGACACCGCCGCCAATCTCGCCGACATGCGCCGCCTTTCGGAAGAGGGTCATTATGACCTGTTGATCGCCGAACCGATGATGCCGGGCCAGCATACTGCCGGCCTGCTGCGCGAATTCGCGTTCGAGCGGCGCATTCCGGTCATCATCCACAGCCGCGCCAGCAGCGACATTGATCGCATCCTGGGCCTGGAAATGGGTGCGGAAGATTATCTGACCAAGCCCTGCAACGCCCGCGAACTGCTCGCCCGCGCCAATGCGGCCCTGCGCGCCCGTCGCCGCCAGGCCGATGCCGGCACCATGGCTACGGCCCCGCGCGACAATAGCTGGGTCGCCTTCCAGGGCTGGCGCTTCGACCTCACCACCCGCCAGTTGTTCGATCCGACCGGTGGCACCATCTCGCTGTCCGAGGGCGAATATCAGTTGCTGCGCGTCTTCGTCGCCAATGCGCGCCAGGTGCTGAACCGCAACCAGTTGCTCGACCAGGTCTATGGCGCGTCGAGCGACCATTATGACCGCGCCATCGATGTCCAGCTGTGCCGTCTGCGTCGAAAATTGTCGGCTGGCGGCCTCAAGGGACAGACGATCCGCACCGTGCGCAACGAAGGCTATATCTTCGTCCACCCCGTCACGGCTGGCAACGCCGCCAACTGATCACAATAAAAATCAAATCCATTACCCCGCATATGAAAATATGCGGGGATTTTTTCGTCATAAAGTCATAAATCAAATATAATTACGACATTTCATAAATCATGAAATTCCTTGAAACATACGCAACATTTCACAACATAATAAAAACTATCGTCATATCTGTTTTTTATTGGCAACAGCTTTGTTAAACCTTTGTGAAACACGGCAAATCGCGTTGACGCACTTCGTCGCACGCATACAAATCTCTCCATCGGCTCGCGTCATCCCAAGGACAAACCAACAGGGCGCGGGCCGGGATAAAATATCCCAAGGGAGATTATTTTCATGCCGTCTCACATCCTGCGGCGCCTTTCGGCGTCGACCATCCTGCTCGGCCTGGCGACCCCGGCCTTCGCGCAGACCAGCGCGGCGGATGACGGCGCGACCAGCGACACCATCGTCGTCACCGGTTCGCGCATCGCCCGCCCTGACCTGCAACAGGCATCGCCGATCGCGATCGTCAGCGCGCAGGAATTGAAGCTCAGCGGCAAGGTCAACGTCGAATCGATCATCAACGACCTGCCCCAGCTGATCCCCAGCACGACGGCGGCATCCAACAATCCGGGCGGCGGCGTGTCCACGGCCGACCTGCGCGGCCTGGGCGCCAACCGCACCCTGGTGCTGGTCGATGGCCGTCGCTACGTCTCCTATGACTCCAACCAGATCGTCGATCTCAACACCGTTCCGGCGGGCCTGATCGACCATGTCGAAGTCGTGTCGGGCGGCCGTTCCGCCGTCTATGGTTCGGACGCGATCGCCGGCGTCATCAACTTCGTGACCAAGCGCGACTTTTCCGGCGTCGAAGCAAACGCCAATTATCGCATCAACCAGGCAGGCGACGGCGGCACCTTCAACACCAACCTGCTGATGGGCGGCAATTTCGCCGACGGTCGCGGCAACGCCACCTTCTACATCGATTACACCAAGCGCGACGCCGTCCAGCAGTCGGCCCGCAGCTATACCAAGCAGGCCTATACCGATGACGGCGATGGTGGCCTGGCCGCCGGCGGCTCGGGCTCGATCCCCGGCACCCGCTTCGCCCTGTCCGGCACCCAGTATAAGTTCAACCAGGACGGCAGCTATTCGGCCTATGATGCGGCGACCGACGCCTACAACTATGCACCGGACAATTATCTGCAGGTGCCCCAGAAGCGCATCCTGCTGAGCGCCCAGACCCATTATGACGTCAACGATCACCTGACCGTCTATGCCGAGGGTCAGTTCATCAACAACCGGGTGAAGAACCGCCTCGCGTCCACGCCGTTCACCGGCTCGGTCTCGCTCGACGTCGACTCCTCCTTCCTTTCCCCGGAATCCCAGGCGCTGCTGTCCGCAGCCGACACCGATGGCGATGGATATGCCACCGCCGCCATCTATCGCCGCCTCAACGAGGTCGGCGCCCGCATCTCCAATGTCGACAACACCGCCTATCGCACCCTGATCGGTGCCAAGGGCCAGATTGCCGGCGACTGGAACTATGACGGCTATTACAGCTATTCGCGCACCAAGCAGGTCGAAACCCAGACCGGCAACGTATCGCGCAGCCGCGTGGAGCAGGCGCTCAAGACCACCTATGACAGCGACGGCAACCTGGTCTGTTCGGACACCAGCAATGGCTGCGTCCCGCTGAACATCTTCGGCGAAGGCAATATCAGCAGCGAAGCCGCCGCCTTCATCTCGATCCCGGTCAAGAATGTCAGCACCGTGACCGAACAGGTCGCCAGCTTCGCCGTCACCAACGGCAATCTGTTCGACCTGGGCGCCGGCCCGGCCGGTATCGCCTTCGGCGCCGAATATCGCTCCGAACATGGCAGCTATGATCCGGACTATGCCCTGTCCTCGGGCGACGTCGTCGGCTTCAATGCCGGTGAAGGCCTGTCGGGCGGCTATAATGTGAAGGAACTGTTCGCCGAAATCGACGTGCCGCTGCTCGCCGATCTGCCGCTGGTCCACAAGCTCGACTTCAACGGCGCCTATCGCTTCTCGCATTACTCGACCGCAGCCAAGAATGTCGGCACCTTCTCAGCCGGCCTCATCTATGCGCCGATCAAGGACGTCACCTTCCGCGGCCAGTATAGCCGGGCGGTGCGTGCGCCGACCGTCGCGGATCTCTATTCGGGCCAGTCGCAGGACTTCCCGACTGCGAACGATCCCTGCTCGACCGAGGACGCGACCACCAATGCCAGCCTGGCGGCCAGCTGCGTCGCGACCGGCGTTCCGTCGAGCGCGCTCGGCACCGACATCAACGGTGGCAGCTCGCAGATCGACTCGATCACCGGCGGCAACCCGAACCTGCGTGAGGAAAAGTCGGACACCTGGACTGCGGGCGTCGTGCTGCAACCCAGCTTCCTGCCGCGCTTCAGCCTGACCGTCGATTATTACCATATCAAGATCGACAATTATATCTCGACGCCGGGCACCGCGAACATCATCAAGGCCTGCTATGGCGATCAGTCTAATGGCTGGACGCCCTATGACAGCAGCTATTGCTCGTTGCTGCCGCGCAACGAGAACAGCTATGCGATCGAAGGCGCGGAAAATCTCCTGTCCAACACCGGCGGTCTCAAGACCGAGGGCGTGGACTTCGAGATGAACTACAGCCTGCCGCTCAACTTCGGCGTGTTCGGCGCCAAGACCGGCAAGCTCAGCTTCCGCGTCGCGGGCACCCGTCTGATCCGTTACGACCTGAACCCGGTCGCGGCGATCCCGGAACTGAACCAGAGCTGCGCCGGCCGCTTCGGCGTCTATTGCGGCGATCCTTATTCCAAGCTGCGGCTCAACAACCGCATCACCTGGAGCAGCGGCCCGATCACCCTGGGCCTGACCCATCGCTATCTGTCGAGCGTCCGCGACGACGACGATACGACCACCTATAGCGTCGAGAAGATCAAGGCCTACAACCTGTTCGACCTCGGCCTCCAGGTGCAGGCGACGGAAACCTTCGGCTGGTCGCTGGGCATGAACAACATGTTCAACAAGAAGCCGCCGATCATGGGCGACAACCAGCAGCAGTCGAATACCTATCCGTCGACCTACGACGTCTATGGCCGCGCCTTCTTCGTGAACGCCTCGGTCAAGTTCTGATCGAGCTGCCGGATGGGCCTCCTCGCCTGTCCGGCACCTGCACCACAAAAAAAGCGGCCGCCCTTTCGGACGGCCGCTTTTTCCTTGATCGACCGGCGCCTCAGCGTGGCGGATTGACCACCACATATTGCACCGACGATCCGACATATTGCGGCTGATACCAGTTATTGCCGCACTGCGAATAGCTGATGCCATTGACGACCACGGTCGAACAATCTGGCGGCACGCTGCGCACGATCGACCCGATCGCCGCCGCCGTCAGCGTCACCGCGGCCGCGGTCGCCACCGGATGCCAGTGATCGTCCCAATCATCATCCCACCGGTCATGGCGATGATGATCATAATGGTCGTAGCGGCCTGGACCGCCCCCATGATGCCCACCGCCATGATCGACATTCACATGGACATTATTGACCGTGTTGTGATGCCGGTTGTGATTGACATTGTTGATCGATCCGCCGCGCACGCCCGGCCGCCCCCCCGGATGGGACTTGCCCGGCCGCGCCGCATGGCCGCCACCCGACGGTCGCGCCGGTCGCGCACGCCCGCCACCGCCGCGATTGCCACGCTTCCGGGGTGGCGCCGCCTCCGCCGTCGATGCGGCCATGCCCAGCACCAGCGCCGCCGATGACAGCATGACCCGACCGATGACGACCGGTTCGGCCATCAGGGCAAGCGACGCGATGATGGCCAGGCCCCGTTTTGCCTCCATGCTCATTTCGCCTCTCCCTTGCTCAGGTCCACCATGCGGATCGGATTGGCGCCGGCCGGCGCGGTGAAGGCGAGGTCAGCCGCCGAAGGTCGCGCGCTGCCGTCCCAGCGCATCAGCGCGCTATATTGCGGCATCGACGGATCATTCGTGTCGGTGATCACCATCTTGCAGGGCAATTGGCTGCTGTCCTCGATCCATATCTGCCAGTCGACCTTCTCCTGGCGGAAGGCATAATGGGTGCAGGTACGGCCATCGATCGTCTCGGGGCGGATGACATAGCCCGACTTGATGCGGCTGCGCAGCGTCTGGTCCGTGCCCCAGGTGAACAGGTCGGCCAGCGGCAGTTCGATGCCATAGGTGGTGCGCAGGCTGTCGAGCGACTGGCCGATCGAACCGGTCACCGGCACGCTGGCATAATAGTTTAGCCGCGGCGCCAGCACCGTGAACTTGCCGCCACCGAAATAATATTCCCGGTTCTGGATGTCGGATGTGGCAACGATCTTGAACGCGTCGGGCTTGTGGACCTGAATGTCCAGCGCACCGGTAAATTGCAGCTTCTGCCCGGTATCCAGCACCACTTCGGTCGTCACATCCGCCTTCAGCGCGAAGCCGGGCAGCGCGATCAGCTTGGCGCTCATCTTGTCCATGGCGTCCATCGCCGCCGGCTCGACCACGCCCGCCGCCGGTGCGGTAGTCTGCGCATGGGCGGTCGATGCGGCCAGCAAAGCCAGCGGCACACAGAGACATTTTATCCTAGACCTCATCACAAGCTCCTTCTGCCCGGATCGGACGCGCGGCGAGATGCGCGATGCGGCCATTGGACGCCATCTCCCTTGCTGCGGCCGACTATCGCCGTTCCGACGACGCGGCCCATCGGGATAATTGCCGATTTGGCCGCATTTCTTTCCGAGCAACCCCTGAGCCTGACGGAGCATCAGGCGGAAAGTGCAGTCCTTCTTCCCGCCTGATGCATGACCACACCCAGGGGGATGGGTGGCAGTCATTTCATAGGCCGGTAATCCCGGCCGATCCCTGCTGCCGGGTGGTCATTTCCGCACCATCCCGGCCTTGTCCTGTCGCTATCAAGCTAGAGCGCCGCCGGGGCCGGCCAAGTCGGGATTTGCCCTGATCGGCCTTTTGCGCCGATGCCCGTCATTCGGCGCGATCGTAACATGCTGCTATCCAATGCTCCGCGCCGTTTTGCGCCCGCGCACCGGGGACAGATCCTCACTGTGCCGTCCCAGGGTTTATCATGATCGCCAATCCCCGACGGCACGCCTAGGATCACCGCAAGATTTCTCGCTGATGGAGCGGCGATCATGACGGAAGACATTCCCAATCTGCCAGCCGATCTGGGTGCTAAACGCACCGTCATGGCCGCCGATCGCACCTTGATGGCCTGGATTCGCACCTCGCTCTCGATGCTCAGCTTCGGCTTCACCATCTACAAATTTCTCGACGCCGCGACGGAGAAGACGGGCCATGGCGATTCCCAGAGCCCGCAGCATATCGGCCTGTTCCTCGCCGGCATGGGCACGCTGGCCATCCTGCTTGGCACATGGGGTTACTGGATGACGCTGTCCGACCTCAAGCAGACCAACCAGTTTCATCTGGGCCGACCGGTGCTGGTCATGGCGCTGATCATGTGCGTGGCCGGCATCGCCCTGTTCGCGGCCATTGCGACGCGCGCCGTATAGGCGCATCAACAGGATCGACAGACAAGGAGTATCGGTTGACCGTGCCATCCCCCCTCGCCCCTGCGGCCACCGCGCCGGACAACATGATCCATATTCCCGGCGGCCGCTTCATCATGGGGTCGGACCATCATTATCCCGAGGAAGCGCCGGCCCATCCGGTCGAGGTCGACGCCTTCTGGATCGATGCCACCCCCGTCACCAATCGCGACTTCCGCCGCTTCGTCGAGGCGACCGGCCACCGCACCACGGCGGAGATCGCCCCCAATCCGGACGATTATCCCGGCGCCCAGCCGGACATGCTGCGCCCCGCCTCGCTGGTCTTCACGCCAACCGAACGCCCGGTGCCGCTGCATGACTGGAGCCAGTGGTGGCGCTATGTCTTCGACGCCGACTGGCGCCATCCGCTCGGGCCAGCCTCCTCGATCGATGACCTCGACGACCATCCGGTGGTCCATGTCACCTATGACGACGCCGCTGCCTATGCCGCCTGGGCCGGCAAGGCGCTGCCCACGGAAGCGGAATGGGAATTTGCCGCGCGCGGCGGCGTCGATGGCCAGGAATTTGCCTGGGGCGACGAACTGTTGCCCGACGGCAAGGCGATGGCGAATTTCTGGCAGGGCAATTTCCCGTCCGAAAATCTGCTGATCGACGGCTATGAACGCACCTCGCCGGTCGGCAGCTTCCCCGCCAATGGCTATGGCCTGTCCGACATGATCGGCAATGTCTGGGAATGGACCGAGGATTTCTACGCCGCCCGGCACCAGGCCGATCCCTCGCGCCCCTGCTGCGCGCCGCGCAACCCGCTCAACCAGGCGCGCGAAGCCAGCTATGACCCGCAGCAGCCGCACATCCTCATCCCGCGCCGTGTCCTTAAAGGGGGCTCGCACCTCTGCGCGCCCAGCTATTGCCGGCGCTATCGCCCCGCCGCGCGCCATGCCCAGGCGATCGACTCCTCGACCAGCCATATCGGCTTTCGCTGCGTGATCCGCGCGGCCTGACAGGCAGAAAGGGCATCGTGCCGATCCGCACGATGCCCTTTCTTCTCAGAACCCGACCTGCATGAAGACCGCCGGCCCGCTGAACCGATATTTCATCCGCCCAGCCCAATTATCCTTGTCGACATCGACCCGATAATTGACGTAACGCCACATCGCGCCGATCCCGACATTCCTGGCAAAGCGCCAGGTCACAGCCGCTTCGGTGTTGAGCAGCCGCCCCTTATAATCGTCGATCTTGAGCGACAGATAATCCGCCCTTGCGCTCAGCGTCAGGTCATTGGCGATCCGCTGCGACGCGAACAGCCCCACCGTCGGCAGCGGCGCCAGCGCCTTGCGGCGGCGCTGCGTCCCGCTCACCTGCGTTTCACCCAATCTCGCGTCGCCCTTGAGCGTCAGGGTGAAATCGGTCGCATGCAGCCCCAGCGCCGCGCCGACGCGGGTATCGGGCGTGCTCACGAAAGCATAGCCGAAGGTCAGCCGGTAGACGTCGCTATCGAAGCCGCTCTCCACCCGCACCCCGGCCGGATAGGTGACATCGTCAAATGTGATATCGCGCGCCACCGTCTTGGACCCGTTGCGGCTCAGCGAATAATATTCGCCCATCACCGACCAGTTGCCGCCCAATCTTATCCCCGCCGCGACCTGTGGCAACGCCTTGTGCTTGTCGAGATCGAGGTCGGATTCCAGGTCGATATTCGTGCCACCATCCGGGTTGGAGGCTGGCGCGACCCGAACATGGGAACTGACCGATGGCCAATAGGCCCCCACTTCGACCCAATATTTGTCGTCGAGCGCCTGCGCATGCGCGGGCGCTGTAACCGTGCCCATCATCACGACACAAATGCCGCCAAGCCTGATGCTGTGACGCGCCATTTCGTCCTCCCTGTGGCCAGCGGCCGCTCATTTGATATGGTGACCATGCCGCCTGCGCCCTTGTGCGTCCTCGCGTAGAGCTTGGGCATCGGGGTCATTGCCTAGGAGCGCGGAGAATATTGCCGGGGTAAACCCGATGTCGCCATCACAATTGGCCTGTAAAGCGGCCGGAAAATATCGTGCAGGCCGATCCCCCCTCTCCGGGTAAATACCCGGTCGTCAAATCGGGCCTCTCAACCATCCATCCGACATGCGCGACTCAGGAGGGTCGAGCAGGCCGATGACCACATCCGCGCGTTACAGTACGTATATTTCCTTAGACCTAAAATTATACATAAAACCCACATTTCTTCAAAGTATACAATGTCATACTTTAGTCCATTAACCTCTCCTATTCACCGGGGCGGTCAGGAGGGTTGGCGGGAGTAGCGTAAGGTTCTGTTCTGAAGTAGGAAATTGGGTGTCTAAACCATCCCTTCTCCGGGACAGAAAAAGCCACGGGCCACACCCGCCATGAACGATGCTAGCCCAAGCCGATTTGGATTCCCAGCGGTCGGCCGAAAGAAAATCACAGCCGCCTTCGACGGGGGACGGCTGACTTCGGACGGTGGGGTTTTGCTGCTGGCCCAGGCCGAACGCGAGCTGGATATCTGCAGGCAGCTTGCCGCTTGCATTGCCGATCCGCGCGATCCCTGTCGTGTGATCCATAAACTGGATGATATCTTGCGGGCGCGGGTTCTGGCGATTGCCTGCGGCTACGAGGACGCCGACGACCTTGATGCCCTGCGCGACGATCCGGGCTTTCGCCTGGCGCTGGGCAAGCTGCCGGGTTCGGGCGCCGGCCTGGTGAGCCAACCGACGATGAGCAGGTGGGAGAATGCACCGACCACGCGCGAGCTGGCGCGCATGATGGCAGCGATGGTCGGCATCTATTGCGGCAGCTACCCCGCGCCGCCCAAGGCGGTGACGCTCGATATCGATGACACGTGCGACGTTGTGCACGGCTATCAGCAGCTCTCGTTCTGGAACGGTCACCACGGCGAGCGCTGTTTCTTGCCGATCCACATCTATGACACGGCAACGGGACGGCCGGTCGCGATGCTGCTGCGTACGGGAAAGACGCCTTCGGGCGCGGAGGCAGCCGGACACATTCGGCGCCTCGTGCGGCATATCCGCCGGCACTGGCCCGAGACGCACATCACGATCCGGGGCGATGGGCACTACGGCAGACCCGAGGTCATGTCGTTCTGTGATGCGCACGGCATCGACTATGTCTTTGGTCTTCCCACCAACGGTGCCTTGCGCACTAATCCCGGCATCCTCGCCGCCGCCGATACCTGCGCGGTCAAGCGCGCCGAGGAACAACGCGTGGTCCTGCGCAGCTATGCCGAGATCCGCTATGGCGCGAAGAGCTGGAAATGCCAGCGCCGTGTCGTTGCCCGGATCGAGGCCAGTACGCTCGGCATGGATATCCGCTACGTCGTCACGTCGCTGGCACAAGGCTCCGCCGAGTATATCTACGACAGCCTCTACTGTGCCCGTGGCCAAGCCGAAAACCTCATCAAACTGCACAAGACGCAACTCGCCAGCGATCGCACCTCGTGCCGCTCGGCCAACGCAAACCAAATGCGGCTCATCCTGCACACCGCCGCGTTCTGGCTCATGTGGCGCATCCGGCGGGCCATCCCAAGGGCCTCCGCTCTTGCCACCGCCGAGTTCGCCACCTTGCGCCTGCGGCTCCTCAAGGTCGCCGCCCGCGTCATCGAAACCGCCACCCGCATTCGTGTCGCCTTCGCTTCCGCCTGTCCCGACGCCGCCGTGTTCCAGGCCATGGCCGCCGCGCTCAGGATAACCCCGACTTAGCTTGGGCGGCCATGCCGCAGAACGCTCACACCCCGCCCTTCAACCCAGCAAACCTCTCGATCCCACGCGATGAAAAAGACGCTACGATCCCGCGCGACCTGATTACGTGGAAAATCCGCAAGCAGGTGCGCGCTCGGGAATGCAGGCGCTCAATGAATAGGATGGGTTAACCCTCTTAAACGCCCATTTCACATAGGTTTCGTGGCAACAACCCGCCAAACATCCATCAATGCAGAAAGCGTCGAAAGGCCAGGAAAAACTCTGCTTTTTACACAGGCTTGACCATTGCTACATAGAATCACCACCGGTATACTTACCGATAACAGGGTCGCTCGTTAGTTAGTCCATTTTCACGCGGCATTTGCCGCGCAGATGATCTTTACGCGCCGGGACTTTCGCCCCGGTCGAATGATACAGGGCATTTTAGCTGGTGAGGGAGACGTCATGCTCGAACTACATCAAGCGGGGGCACCCTATTATCCGGAGTTTTTCGGTGACGAACGTGGCAGTGCCACAGTTCCCGCCCCGATCTACCTGGTTCCACCCAGTCAGCCCCAAATGGCGTCCCGCGCAGACCTGCAGCGCCTGATCAACAGCATTCCGGTCAAGATCGTCGTGGTGGATCGCGATGCCTGCATCGCGGCCATCAATGGCGCCTGCCAGCCCTATCTCCGCGCCGTTGGCCTCGACCTGCATCTCGTGGCAGGCCAGAGCTACTATGCCGTCAAGGCCCGTTTCGCCGCGCCGCCGCAGGATGCCCGCAGCGTAAGCGAACATGTCGCCGCCCTCTGTCAGCACAACACGCCCTTCAGCCAGACCCTCAGCTTCCCGCTCGCCGGGCAGGACATCCGCATGGTCGTCCATGGCGAACGCCTGCCGGGCACCGAGGATCTGTTCATCCTCAGCCATCTCGACGATGAAGATCCGGAAAGCGAAACCGCCAATCCCCGTCGCTACCACCTCTCGATGCTGCAGGCGGAGGAAGAGGAGCGCAAGCGGATCGCCCGTGAACTGCATGACGAAACGGCCCAGCAACTGGCCCTGATGCAGTTCAACCTCATGACGCTGCGCAACAGCGACATGAGCCCGCAGGCCAGCGACGCCTATCAGGCCATGGAAACCTCGCTCAAGGCGATTCAGGACCAGGTGCGCACGCTCAGCTATCTGCTGCACCCGCCCGAGCTGGCGGAGGATGGCATTGAGGCGGCCCTCGCCCATTTCACCCGCGGCTTTGGTCCGGGCTCCAGGTCGAATTTCGCTGCCTTTCGGGACCGATCAAGCGCGACCCGGACATGGAAATCGCCTTCTATCGCGTCGCGCAGGAAGCACTGGCCAATGTCTACAAACATGCCGATGCCCGCCACGCCGTCGTCCGCCTGCGACGGACCCAGACCAGCTTCACCCTGGAAATAGAGGATGATGGCCGGGGCGTGCCGGAACATATCCTCAACGGCCAGGGCCGCGACATCGTCGGCGTCGGCCTGTCGGGCATGCGAGAGCGCGTCGTGGCCCTCGCCGGCCAGTTGGAAGTCCGCCGCACCGGCGCCGGCACGCTCGTCACCGCGACCATACCGCGCCGCCGCCAGACCGACTGACCCCGCCTGATCGGCGGCGCAGGATCAGACCCGCCCGCCGATCGCCCGCCGATCAGGGTTCTACGATATTGTTGCGCACCGCATAGCGCACCAGTTCGGCGGTCGTGCCCAGCTTCAGCTTGTGCATCGCCGCCGCGCGGTGGGTTTCGACCGTCTTCACGCTGATATCGAGCAGATGGGCAATCTGCTTGTTGATCTTGCCCTCCGCGATCAACTGGACGATCTCGCGCTCGCGCGGGGTCAGCGTCGCGACATTGCTGCCGGCCACGCTGCTCTTCACATAATGGTCGAGCAGGGTTTCGGAGATCGCTGCCGAGAAATAGGGCTTGCGCAGCGACAGCGCCTCGACCGCCGACTGCAGATGCTGCCCGCTGTCGGATTTGAGCACATAGCCGCGCGCGCCCGCACGCAGCACCTCGACCAGCAGATCCTCCCGATCATGCATGGTATAGATCAATATTTCGATCCGCGGGAATTCCTGCTTGAGCGCGCGGGTCAGTTCCAGCCCGTTCATCAGCGGCAGCGAATAATCCAGGATGGCGATGTCCGGCTGGGTATCGCGCGCCGCCTTCAGCGCGTCATGCCCGTCCGATGCCTCGGCGACGATCTGCCAGCGATCCTGGGTTTCGAGGAAAGTCCGAACCCCCTGGCGCAAGGCCTGATGATCGTCGGCAATCAATATCCGCGTCAATGGCTTGCTCATCCCTTACCCCTGTCCACTCCCGATGGCGCCCATGATGAGCCTGCCTATCTTTGCGGCCCGCCCGCTTGAAACAATGGGGGTTTTCCCCCGCATCGGCCGATATTGCCCCGACAGCGCGCAAAGCCGCCAATATCGGCCTTTCCGTCATGGTCCACGCGGGGCCTGGCAGCGGAAAATCTGCCATGTCCCGCTTTGCTTGGCGAGAGGAAAGCATGGTTATCGTGTATTTTCCTGATCTTAGCATCGATCACAGGGTTTTCTGCGATGCGAGCGTCCCCCAACCGGGTCGGGGATTATCCCGATGGCCCCACCCGCCGTGCCGATGGATGATGGCACCGGGCTTCATGGCCTTCAGGGAAAATGGGGACAGATGATGCGCAACGTGAAGACCTGCCTGCTGGGCGCTCTCCTGCCGCTGGCCGGTGCGATCAGCACCCCGGCGAAGGCCGTCGAGGGCGCCGCCAGCCTCTATGTTCCCGGCACCGGCGGCCCCGCGACCGCCGTGATGCCGCCGCTGGAGGGTGTCTATTTCGATGACACCATCTACATCTACAATGGCAGCGCGAGCGCCAGCAAGGAATTCGTCGTCGGCGGCAATGTCGTCGCCGGCCTCGATGCGACGATCGTCGCCGATTTCCTGACGACGCTGGTCGTTCCCTCCACCAATTTCCTGGGCGGCACATTGTCGATGGGCGTGACCGTACCGGTCGGCGCGCCGATGATCGATGCCAATGCCGTCGTCACCGGCCCGTTCGGCAATCTGCGCAGCCTCAACGTCCATGATTCCGCGCTCGTCGTCGGCGATCCTGTGTTCAACACCATGCTCGGCTGGAAGGCAGGAAAGCTCCACATCCAGGCCAGTAGCATGGTCAACATCCCGGTCGGCCATTATCGTGAGGACCAACTGGCCAATCTGGCGCTGCATCGCTGGGCGGTCGACACCTCGCTCGCGCTCAGCCTGCATGATGATGAGAGTGGCTGGGATCTGACCGGCAAGGCCGGCGTCACCTTCAACGGCAAGAATGATTACACGAAATATGACAGCGGCAACGAGTTCCACCTCGAAGGATCGGTGGAAAAGGCGCTGTCGAAGAAATTCTCCATCGGTGCCCAGGGCTATTGGCTGAAGCAGATCAGCGATGACAAGAGCAGCGGCGCCCTGCTTGGCGCCTTCCGGGGCGAGGTGGTCGGCGTCGGCGGCACCGCCGCGCTCAATGTCACCATGGGCCGCTCGCCCGCGACCTTCCGCCTGCGCGCCTTCAAGGAACTCGACGCCACCAACCGGCTGAAGGGCGAGGCCTTCTTCCTCAGCCTCAGCCTGCCGCTCTACATGAAGATGCCCCCGCAATAGCGCCGGGGCATCCCCTCTATAGCTGCCGCAGCGCGCGCGCGGGCCGCACCGACATCAGCGGGATCGATCCGGCAAGGCCAATCCCCAGCGTCAGCACCGCCCCGCCCGCCAGCGTCGCCAGCACCACGCCCCAGTCCGGCGCCCAGCCAAAGCTGAACAGCTGCACCACCACATACCAGGCGGCCGCCCCGCCCAGCAGCAGCGCGACCAGCGCCAGCAGCCCGGCCAGCACGCCATATTCCAGCGCCTGCGCCCCCAATATCTGGCCACGCGTCGCCCCCAGCAGCTTCAGCACGACACTGTCATAGCTGCGGCTCTGCCGCCCGGCCGCGATCGCGCCGATCAGCACCGCGACACCCGCCAGCACCGTCACCGATGCCGCCGCCAAAATCGCGCCCGACATCTGATCGAGCAAGCCGGACACCTGGCTGATCACCTGCCCCACCTCGATCACCGACGCGCCGGGGAAGGTCGCCAGCAGCGCGCTCGTCACCGCCTGCTCCTGCCGCTTGTCGGGCAGGCTGATCGTCGCGGTCAGGCTGTGCGGCGCCGACGCCAGCGTGCTGGGCGAGAAAACCATCACATAGTTGAAGCCCATCGTGTCCCAGTTGATCTTGCGCAGCGACGCGACCCGCGCCTCGATCTCGCGGCCCAGGATCGACACGGTGATGCGATCGCCGACCCAGATGTCCAGCGCCTTGGCCTGATCGGCGTCGAGCGACACCAGCGGCGGCCCGACATAGTCGCGCGGCCACCAGCGTCCCTCCACGATCTCGCTCCCCTCCGGCAGGGTCGGGCTATAGGTGACGCCGCGCTCGCCGCGCAGGATCCATGCCCCTTCCGGCTTTTCCTTCAGGTCGGCGACGCGCTTGCCCGAATAGCCGGTCACCGTGCCACGCAGGATCGGCACGACATTCAGCTTCGCCGCCGGGACGCGCTTGGCCATCAAGGCGCGAAACTGCGCCTCCGCCCCGGCCGGCATGTCGAGTATGAACAGGTTGGGCGCCTGTTTCGGCACGGTCCGGCCGATCTCCGCCCGGATGCTGGTCTGGATCGCAGCCAGCGTGACGAACAGGGTCAGCGCCAGCCCCAGTGCCACGGTCAACGCCGCCGTCTGCGCGCCGGGCCGATGCAGGTTGGCGAGCGCCAGCCGCAGCAGCGGCCGCCGCGCATGGGGCATACGCCGCGCCAGCCACCTTATCCCCTGCCCCATCGCCAGCAGCAGCAACAGGGTCGCCGTAATGGCGCCCAGCATGGCCGCGGCGAACATCGGTGTGCGGGCCGTCAGCAGCACGACCGCGACCAGCAGCGCGATCGCCCCGCCGACCAGTGCCAGCGTCCGCCGGTCGATCCGTCGCCGCCCGTCGACCAGGGTACGCAGGATCGCCGCCACCGGCTCGGTCCGCGCACGGGCGAGCGGCGGCAGGGTGAAGATCAGCGCGATCAGCAGGCCATAGGCGGCGCTCGTCACCAGCGGCAGCGGATAGAGATGGAATCCCGGTGCCACCGGCAGCATGTCGCCCGCCGCCCAGACCAGCAGGGGTGGCGACAGCGCGCCCGCGACCAGCCCGGCCAATATGGCCAGCCCCGCAACCACCCCGATCTGGAGCAGATAGATGCGCTGGATATCGGCCGATGTCGCCCCCAACACCTTGAAGGTCGCCAGCGCGCCGCGCTTGATCGCTAGATAGGACGCGACGCCATTGCTGACGCCGATGCCGGCGATCGCCAGTGCAGCCAGGCCGATCAGCGACAGGAACTGGCCCATATTCTCGATGAAACGGTTGGTGCCCGGCGCCGCCCGCTCGCGGTCCTTATACTCCCAGCCCTGCTCGACATAGCGCTTCTCTAGCCGCTCGCGCAGCGCCTGCGCATCCGCCCCGGCGGGCAGGCGCAGCCGATATTTGGCGCGGTAGAGGCTGCCCGGCTGGATCAGCCCGGTGCGGTCCAGCCCGTCCATCGACACGATCGCCACCGGCCCCAGGGTAAAGCCCTCGCCCACCCGGTCCGGCTCGTCGGCGATGACCGCCGCCACCGTGAAATCGGCGGTGCCATAGCGCAGGCTGCCACCCACACCGACTGCCATCCGCTCGGCCAAGGCCGGGCTGATCAGGATGCGGTCGGCTGCCAGCGGCGCATAGCGGCCATGCTGCAACGCCAGCGTGCCATAGAGCGGATAGGCATCGTCCACGCCTTTCAGCTCGGTCAGCAGCGGCGCCGCCGCGCGCGCCCCGCCCTTGTGGACCATGGCGCGCAGCCGCACCGTCTCGCTCATCCGGCCCAGCCGCGCGATCGCCTGCTGGTCGCGCGCGTCCATCACCCGCTGGGTCATGGCGATCTCGACATCGCCGCCCAGGATCATCTGCCCCCGCGCCGCAATCTCGCCGGTGATCGCGCTGGTCAGGCTGCCGATCGCCGCCAGCGTCATCACGCCCAGGAACAGGCAGACGAACAGCAGCCGCAAGCCACGGAACCCGGCATGCAGGTCGCGCCGCGCGATCCGCCAGCTTGCTCCCCACCCCAATGTCGTCACGCGGCAACCTCGCCGCTCAGCTGGCCGTCGCGCATCTCGACGGTCCGGTCGCACCGCGCCGCCAGCGCCGGATCATGGGTGATGATCAGCAGGGTCGCGCCGCTCGCCTGTTGCCGGGCGAACAGCAGGTCGATGATCGCCGTGCCGGTCGACTGGTCCAGATTGCCGGTGGGTTCGTCCGCGAACAATATCGCCGGATCGGGCGCCATGGCCCGCGCGATCGCCACGCGCTGCTGCTCGCCGCCCGATAGCTGGGCGGGATAATGGGACAGGCGATGGCCCAGGCCCACCGCCTTCAATTCCTGCGCCGCCCGCTCGAACGGATCGGCCAGACCCGCCAGTTCCAGCGGCACGGCGACATTTTCCAGCGCCGTCATCGTCGGCAACAGGTGAAAGGATTGCAGGATGATGCCGATCCGCCCGCGCCGCGCCCGCGCCAGCCCATCCTCGTCGAGCGAGCGATAATTGACGCCGGCCACGCTGACCGTGCCGCCGCTCGCCTGTTCCAGCCCCGACAGGATCGCCATCAGTGACGACTTGCCCGATCCCGACGCGCCCAATATCGCCAAGCTCTCGCCGCGACGGATATCCAGGTCGATGCCCTTCAATATCTGCGTGTTGCCGAGCGAGAGGGTGACATTGCGCGCCTGGATCGCGATATGGGGGGCATCAATGGTCGCATGCATGAAGAAGGAAGGCTCCTTGGCGAACGGTTTCCGGCTATATGGGTTCTCGCTGCTGCTTGTCCAACTGCTCGCCGCCTGTTCCCCAACGAAGGAGCAGGCGCTTGCCCCCGCTGACAACAGCGCCGCGAACATGACAGCGAAGGCGACACCCGCAATCGCCGATGGCAAGCTGGTCGTCGTCTTCGGCGACAGCCTCTATGCCGGCTATAATCTTCAACAGGATCAGGGCTTTGCGCCAATCCTTGAACAAGCCCTGTCAAGACAGGGGATCAAGGCCCATGTCGTCAATGCCGGCGTGTCGGGCGACACCAGCGCGGACGGCCTCGCCCGCCTCGCCTTCGGTCTCGACGGCCTGCCGCGCAAGCCCGATCTGGTCCTCGTGGGCCTGGGCGGCAACGACATGCTGCGCGGCCTCAGCCCGCAGGCGACACGGACCAATATCGACGCCATCCTGACCGAACTTGCCAAGCGCGGCATTCCCGCGATGCTGACCGGCATGATGGCCTCGCCCAATATGGGACCGGACTATGCCGCCGCCTTCAACCCCATCTACCCCGACCTGGCGAAGAAGCATGGCGTGCCGCTTTACCCCTTCTTCCTCGACGGCGTGATTGGTGAGCGAAGCCTGCTGCTGCCCGACGGCATCCACCCCAATCCCCAAGGCGTACAGCGCATCACCGCCAAGGTCGCACCATTGGTAGCCAGGCAATTGGGGGAGTAGACGGCGTGGGCAAATCGGGCGCTCGTCAAATGGTTGAAATCGGCGATGGGTTCAACGGGTGGCGGCAACACTTTAATCTTTTGAGGAAGATGGAGTGTCGCGATGAAGCAGCGTCGTCGGATCTATTACACGGCCAGCCAGCGCGCGGGGATATGGGATTGCTGGCAGCGCGGGGAATCGATGAGTTCGATCGGGCGAAGGTTTGATCGAGAGTCCTCGTCGGTATTTTCGGTGATTTCGCCGACCGGCGGCATCCAGCCCGCCGCTCGCAAGCGTTGCAGTCGTGCGCTGAGCCTTGCCGAGCGGGAGGAGATATCGCGGGGCCTGAGCGTCAGTAAACCCTTGCGTGCGATAGCAC
>NZ_JBSXOQ010000082.1:0-35629 GCF_056859495.1 Sphingobium sp. L-44
CGCTTTTGGATCAGGGCAGGCATGCCTGCCCTGATCCAAAAGCAGCCGGCTTTTCTCACAAAGGCCGGACCAGTGTTGGGGTGAGGGTCATCGTGGTCCAGACTATCATAGTCTCTGGGCCACTCAGCGGGGGGCAGATCACCGGATCGGCCGTCCAGCAAGGGATCGTTACCCGGCAGGGCCGAGACCCGGTACGGGGCTCGGGGCGTCAGCCTAGAGCCCGATCCGGCACAGCCGCCCGAAGCGTCGCTCCCGTGGCCGCGATCACCTTTTGGCGGCACGGCAAAAGGCCGTAGCGTGAGCGTACGGACCCTTTACGGGTTGATCGGATAGGTCCGCGGGAGCGACCAAGGATTGCGCCTCAAAGAGCGGGGTGATCCCGTCGGCCGGCATGAGACGTCACGCCACCGACCCCGCTGCCCAGGAGACACGGCACGCCGGTTGCCCGTTTGTCGATGATGCCCAAGCGGCTAGAGCGCGGCCAATGACCCTTTCCTATCGACATGCACGCGCCGCCCTGTTGTTCGTTTGCTGCCTGTCGAGCGCGTCAGCGCTCCCCGCAGCCACCAGCAAGATCCGCTATGTGAACGATGGCGACACTTTTCGCCTGATGAGCGGCGAGCGGATCCGGATCGCCGATATCGATGCGCCCGAAAGCCGCGCCGGCCAGGCCAAATGCCCCGCCGAACTCGCGCGCGGGAAAGCGGCGACCCGGCAGGCGAAAGCCCTACTCGACGGCAAGACCGTCCGCTTCGAGCGGACTGGGCGCAGCTATAATCGCACTGTTGCGCGCCTCACCCTCGACGGCCGCGATCTCGCCGCGAGGCTGATCAGCATCGGTGCGGCGCGCCCCTGGCTGCGTCGCCAGCCAAAGCCCGACTGGTGCCGCGCGCGATAGGCGTCTCGATGCCGCCGTTCAAGTCCAAAAAAGAGGGAGAAATGGACCCGCCGGAACGGGGGAACCGGCGGGTCCGTATCAGGGGCCGCATGAGCGGGGGGAAACAAGCGGCCTCGTCTTTTAGAACCGATGGACGCCCAAGCGGTTCCTCGCCTCAGCGCGGGGCCAGGCGCGCCAGCGTCGCTGCATCGGCCTCGCCGCCAAACCAGCGATCAAGCGCGGCCGTGAACAGCCTCCCGCCCCCGGCTTCGACGAACAGGGTGAGGGACGAGCGGAGCTTCAGCGCATCGATGCCACCGAACACCGCCTCGGCACTGGTGCCGGTGAGGTCCTGCAGCGCCGCCACGCAATCGCGCAGCCGGGCACCCAGCACGGGGTGCGCAAGATAGGCGCGCGCCTCGTCGAGTGATGCGATCGCGTAGCGCCGCGCCATCTCGCTCGACCCGAGACCGGCGATCTGCGGAAAGATGAACCACATCCAGTGACTGCGCTTGGCGCCGCGGCGGATCTCGCCAAGGGCCGTGTTATAGATCTGCGCCTGTGCGGCGACGAATCGGTCAAGGTCGAAAGAGGCGGTCATGATGATGCCGTCATAGCCTGCGGGCAGGCGCGCGCCGCCCGGCCGCAAAATTTTTCTCAAAGATGAAATGCCCGCTCCCCCGCAACTTGGGCCCTCCTGTCAACAAGTCGGAACGGACCCGGTGCTTGACTCTCGATCGCAGCAGTATGAACAAAAAGAGAACATATCAAACCCCGAGTCTTTTGAATGCCATGCGTGAAGCCACCGTCCTTGATCAGCTGCGAGCGCATATTGCGCAGATCGAGGGCAAAGGCGTACGCCACGCAACCACGCCGTTCGGGATCGAGGCGATCGACGCGCGCCTGCCGGGCGGCGGTATTGCCGGCGGCGCGCTCCATGAGGTCGCGGGCAGCCCAGACCTTGCCGACGATGCAAGCGCGACGGTGTTCCTGGCCGGCATTCTCGCGCGGATGGAGGGGCCGGTGCTGTGGTGCCTGCGATGGCGCGACCTGTTTGCCCCCGCGCTCCACCTCGCGGGACTGCATCCTGACCGGGTGATCTATGTCGAGGCGGGCAGCGACACTAATGTGCTGCTCGCGATGGAGGAATGCCTGCGCCATGCCGGGATCGGCGGCGTCGTGGGCGAGATCGGCAAATACAGCACCACCGCCTCCAAGCGGCTGCAGCTCGCAGCCGAAGCGTCGGGCGTGCCGGCCTTCATCTTCCGGCGCGCGTCGAAAGTCGCGCAAGCGGCCGAGGGCACGGCGGCGATCACGCGCTGGCGGGTGACCGCGAGCCCGAGCGAGGATCTCGGCATCCCGAGCCTTGGCCGTCCGCGATGGCAGCTGGCGCTGGAGCGCGTACGCGGCGGTAATCCGCACGCATGGATTGTGGAGGGCTGCGATGCGACGGGTCGTATCGGTCTACCTGCCGCACTGGTCGACCGACCGGCTGCGGCGGGCGACAGCCAAATCGCCGCCTGAAGGGCGTTGCAGCACCACGCCCGACGGACCGCTCGTCACCGCAATTCCTGACCATGGCCGCCGGATCGTCGCGGCGGTGGATGCTGCCGCACGCGCGCTCGGCGTTATGCCCGGCATGACCGTCACCAAGGCGCGGATGCTTGCGCCCGAACTGGAGGTCATCGACGCGCTGCCCGACGCTGACATGGACGGCCTGCGGCGCCTCGCCCTGTGGGCCGGGCAGCGCTATTCGCCGATCGTGGCGCCCGACGCCCCGGACGGGCTGTGGATCGACATCACCGGCTGCGCCTCGCTCTTCGGCAGCGAAACCGCCCTGCTCAAGGATCTGCATCGCCGCATCGCGGCCTTCGGCGTCGCGGTGCATATCGCGGTCGCCGACACGGCGGGCTGCGCGCACGCGGTCGCACGGCATGTCCGCGACGGCAGGCCCGTCGTCATCGAACCGGGGCAGCATCGCAGGGCGATGGAGCTGCTCCCGATCCCGGCGCTGCGGCTCGAAGCCGAAATCGTCGAGGGGCTGCGCAAGCTTGGCTTCGAGCGGGTCGAACAACTGCTCGGCGCACCCCGCGCGCCGCTCGCCAAGCGGTTTGGCCGCAGCCTGCATCGCCGTCTCGACCAGGCCATCGGACAGGTCGCCGAACCCATAGAGCCGATCTTTCCGGAACAGATGCCGCTTGCGCAGCGCGGTTTCATGGAGCCGATCGCGACGCCCGAGGCTTTCGCCCAGGTGATCGGCGATCTCGTCGCCGACATTGTCGAACAGCTTGCCCGCGCAGGACGCGGAGGCAGGCGTCTCGATTGCTATTTCCACCGTGTCGATGGCCATTGTCAGGTCATCCGCATCGGGACGGCCACGCCGAGCCGGGATGCGGGGCATCTCGCCAAATTGCTCTGCGCGAAGATCGAAACGGTTGAACCGGGTCTTGGCATCGAGGCGATGACGCTGCTGGTCTCGCTGATGGAGGCGGCCGCGCCGCGACAGGGCGAAAGCCTCGAACAGCTGGGCCGGCGCGGGCCCGATCTGGCTGCGCTGGTCGATACGCTCGCCAACCGCTTCGGCTCCAGAAACCTGCACCGGATGGCGCCTTGCCCGAGCGGCATGCCCGAACGCTCCGCGACCGGCGCGCCGGCGTTGGGTGAGGCGCGCGGCATGGGATGGGACGATGATCTGCCCCGCCCGGCGCGTATGCTGGCCAAACCAGAACCGATCGAGGTGATCGCGCTGTTGCCCGACGATGCACCGCGCATGTTCATCTGGCGCGGCAAGCGATACCGGGTGACGCAGGGCGACGGTCCGGAGCGGCTGCATGGCGAATGGTGGCGCGATGGCGGCATCGAGGGGCGACAGCCGCTCAGCGTGCGCGATTATTATCAGGTTGAGACGGTGAGTGGCGGCCGCTATTGGCTGTTCCGCGCCGGCGACGGCGAGAGCGCCGCGACCGGCCCGATGCGCTGGTTCATCCACGGCGCCTTCGCATGAGCGCGGGCAAACCGGGCTATGTCGAACTGCAGGTGACAACGCATTTCAGTTTCCTGCGCGGGGCATCGAGCCCCGAGGATCTGTTCGCGACGGCAGCGGCGATGGAGATGCCCGCGCTTGGCGTCGTCGACCGCCATTCGGTCGCCGGGATCGTGCGCGCATGGGACGCGGAGCGGCAGACCGGCGTCCGCGCGATCGTCGGCTGCCGGCTCGATCTCACCGATGGCACCGCCCTCCTCGTCTATCCCACCGACAAGGCGGCCTATGGACGCCTGTGCCGACTGCTCAGCATCGGCAAGACGCGCGCGGGCAAGGGGGCCTGCCATCTCGACTGGTCGGATGTGGCCGACTGGAACGAGGGACTGCTGGCGATGCTCGTCCCCGACAGGGCCGATGCCACGACGCAGGCCGCGCTGGCGCGCACGAAGCGGCTGTTTGGCGAGCGCACCTATATGGCGCTGTCGGTCCGGCGGCGGCCAAAGGACGCAATCCGGCTGCGCGACCTGTCGCGGATCGCCGCCGCCGCAGGCGTGCCGACGATCGCGACCAACGACGTCCTCTATCATGTGCCCGAACGCCGCCAGCTGCAGGATGTCGTCACCTGCATCCGCGAGAAATGCACGATCGACACGCTGGGCCGCACGCGCGAGCGGTTCGCCGACCGTTATCTCAAGACCGGCGCGGAGATGACGCGGCTGTTCCGGCGCTATCTCAAGGATAGCAGCCCGGTCGCGCGCAGCGTGGAATTCGCTAGGCGCTGCGCATTCAGTCTCGACGAGCTCAAATATCAATATCCCGACGAGATCCAGGTGCCCGGCCGCACCCCGCAGGAAGAACTGGAACGGCTGACCTGGGAGAAGGCGCCGATGCGCTATCCGCAAGGCGTCGACGACAAGGTGCGCCGGCAGCTCGAACATGAGCTCCAGCTCATCGGGCAACTCGATTACGCCCCCTATTTCCTGACCGTCCATGCGATCGTGGCCGAGGCCCGGCGGCGCGAGATCCTGTGCCAGGGGCGCGGGTCAGCGGCGAACAGCGCGGTCTGTTATGTCCTCGGCATCACCTCGATCGATCCGGTGCGCTCGGAATTGCTGTTCGAACGCTTCGTGTCGGCCGAGCGGCGCGAGCCGCCCGATATCGACGTCGATTTCGAACATGAGCGGCGCGAGGAGGTGATCCAGTGGATCTACGAGACCTATGGCCGAACGCGATCGGCGCTCACCGCCGTCGTGACCCGCTTCCGGGCGCGCGGCGCGGTGCGCGAAGTCGGCAAGGCGCTCGGCCTGTCGGAGGATGTGACGGCGGGTCTGGCCGGGGCGATCTGGGGCTATAGCCGCGAGGGGGTGGAGGAGAAGCACGCGCAGGAGCTCAACCTCGATTTGAGCGACACCCGCCTCGCGCTGACGCTCGACCTCGCCCGCCAACTGATCGACACCCCGCGTCATCTGTCCCAGCATCCCGGTGGCTTCGTGCTGACCCGTGACCGGCTCGACGAACTGGTGCCGATCGAACCGGCGGCGATGGACGATCGCCAGGTGATAGAATGGGATAAAGACGATATCGATCTTCTCGGCTTCATGAAGGTCGATGTGCTTGCGCTCGGCATGTTGAGCTGCATGCGCCGCGCGTTCGAGTTTCTCGAGAACGACAAGGGGCTGCGGCACGACCTCGCGACCATCCCGGCCGAGGATCCCGCGACCTATGCGATGATCCGCAGGGCCGACACATTGGGCGTCTTCCAGATCGAGTCCCGCGCGCAGATGGCCTCGATCCCGCTGATGGCGCCCAAAACCTTCTACGATCTCGTCATCCAGGTCGCGATCGTGCGGCCCGGCCCGATCCAGGGCGACATGGTCCATCCCTATCGCCGCCGTCGCAACGGCGAGGAGGAGGTGACCTATCCGACCGAGGAATTGCGCCGCGTGCTGGAAAAGACGCTCGGCGTGCCGCTCTTTCAGGAACAGGCCATGCGCGTGGCGATCGAATGCGCGGGCTTTACGGCCAGCGAGGCGGACCTGCTGCGCCGTGCGATGGCGACGTTCAAATTGACAGGCGGCGTCAGCGATTTCCGCGACAAGCTCATCAGCGGCATGGTCAGCCGGGGCTATGATCAGGAGTTCGCCGAGAAAACTTTTAAGCAAATTGAAGGCTTCGGCTCCTATGGCTTTCCCGAAAGCCATGCCGCCAGCTTCGCGCTGATCGCCTATGCCTCGTCCTGGATGAAATGCCATCATCCCGACGCCTTTTGCGCAAGCCTCCTCAACGCGCAGCCCATGGGCTTTTACGCCCCGGCGCAGATCGTGCGCGACGCGCGCGAGCATGGCGTCGAAATCCGCCCGATCGACGTCAACGCCAGTCGCTGGGATTGCACGCTTGAGGAGGGCCGCGGTCGCTACAAAGCGGTGCGGCTCGGCCTGCGCATGGCGCGCGATCTGGCCAATGCGGATGCAGCAGCGATTGTCACCGCGCGGGGCGACAGGCCCTTCACCAGCATCGAGGAGATCCAGCAGCGTGCCGGCGTCGGGCGCGGCGCGCTGGACCGGATCGGCGACGCTGACGGGTTCGGATCGCTCGGCGCCGACCGGCGATCGGGCCTCTGGGCGGTGAAGGGTCTCGGGAACGCGGCGCTGCCGCTGTTCGCAGCGGCGGACGAACGGGCGGGCAAGCTGCGCGAGGAAGCGATCGAGCCCACCGTCATCCTGGCCGAAATGGGTGAAGGTGCGGAGGTGGTGGAGGATTATCGCGCCTCGGGTCTTTCACTGCGCGCGCACCCGGTCGCGTTCCTGCGCGAGGAGCTCAAGGCGCGGCGGATGATCACTTGCGAGCAGTTGCGCACCACGCGCGACGGCCGCTGGATCGAACTGGCCGGGCTGGTGTTGGTCCGCCAGAAGCCCGGCAGCGCCAAGGGCGTGATGTTCATCACCCTCGAGGATGAGACCGATCTCGCCAACCTCGTCGTATGGACCAATGTCTTCGAGAAGAACCGTCGCACTGTCCTGGGCGCGTCGATGATGGGGGTGCGCGGCCAGGTTCAGCGCGAAGGCGAGGTGATCCATGTCATCGCGCAGCGGCTCGATGACCTGTCGGGCATGCTGGCGAGCGTCGGACGCCGCGCCGACGTCGCCGATATCTACCGGGTGAGCCGTGCGGACATCGCTAGGAACCCGACGGCGCCCGACCCGCGCGATCGCCAGCAGCGGCCGCTCGGGCGAGACGCCCGCGACATCTATATTCCCGATCTACGGCTCGGATCGGGGATCATCCCGGGCCAGCCAACCGAGGGCATCAAGATCAAGCCGCGAGATTTTCGATAATGGCCGGTCGCCGACCGTCAGGTTAAGAGCCGGGTTTCGAGGATAACTACCGCTCACGCGGGGTCGGCTCTCGGCGAAAGCTGCTGCTTCAGCATTCCAACGGAACCGCGGCTTCGTCGACGCGGCATTTACCTTCGGTGGCAGCCAGAAGGCGGCGCTGGAGGTATGGGGATCCGATGCTGACCTGTTCGCCCGCTGGATCGCCGAAAAGGTCACCGATCCCAAGCTGATGGAGGCACCCGCTCGCAAAGCCCGCAGTTTTTATCAAGGTAAGCCGGGGCAGCGAGGGCGATCATTTCGAGGCTGCTGAGCCGAAGCGCCCGCCAGATAGCGGTCGCAAAACGATCAGAAGAGGCGCGAAAGCCGAAGAGGAAGATTCCCCGGCCCAACCGCGCCAAGCTCGATGCTTCCGAGCAGGCGATCGATCAGGCCGAAGCCGATCTTAAGGGCAGGCTGGCGGACATTGACGCAAGGCGACGTGCCCTCGATGCCGAGCGCTGCGACCTCAACAGACACAGCTAGTATGTACAAACTCGAGACGGCGAGGAATCGCGCGAATAAGGGATATCAGAGCCGATTGGAGAAATCAGCGGCCAGCTAAGCCACTCGGCGACTTCACGGGGCCAATCTCGATCAGGGCACTGCGCCTTGCCTTGCCTAGCCTCAATCGGTAGGGCGAGCATTGGGGGCACTGAAGCATGCTGGACGATCCCCAGCAATCTGACGCCATCGGAGTATCCATGCACCACGACGATCTTCCAGAGGAGCTGCGGGACTACTTCGACAGTTCGCCGGTTGCCCTATCCCTCGGAAAGGCGTCAGGTGACCACGCCCTGCTGCTGACCAACAGGCGCTTCCGCGATCTGACGGGCTACGCAACCAGCGAGATCGTCGGCCGCAACTGCCGCTTCCTCCAGGGTGAGAGCCGGAATGAAGATGCGCGCGAGAAGATCCATTCGTTTCTGGCGGAGGACCGGATCGCCAATGTCCGCACCCCCATCGTCAACTTTCGCAAGGACGGCAGTCCGTTCGTCAACCTCCTCTACATGTCGAAGCTGCGGACGCAGTCAGGCGAGGTGCGCTACATCTTCGCATCGCAGTTCGACGTCAGCCGCACACAGGCGGACTTGCTAGAGGAATATGATGCCGACCTGGGCCGGGCGTTGAACCACATCAGCCCGGTGCTGGCTGAGAGCGGCCTCGTGGTCGAGGGATCGCTGATGACCATCGCGAATTCGGCCGCCACCATCGCCCAGGCCAAACTGACCCTGAACGAGCTAGACCGCGGCTCATTCCTTTGAGCAGCGAGAACGTTCCGTCACCGCGCTTGCCAGTCGTCGGCATCGGTGCCTCGGCCGGTGGGCTGGAGGCGCTGCGCGAGATGCTGTCGACAGCCCGGGGGCCGACCGGGATGGCCTTCGTCATAGTCCAGCATCTCGACCCGACCCACGAGAGCATGATGGCGCAGCTGCTCGACCGGCACACAACCCTGGAAGTGCTGCAATCCGAAGGGGGCGAGAAGATCGCTGCCGACAAAGTCTACATCATCCCGCCGGGTCACGGCCTCGCCATCTGCGACGGCGTGCTGGAACTGACCGAGTTCGCCCAGCCACGCGGCCTGCGCCGTCCCATCGACGACTTTTTCATCTCGCTCGCCACCGACCAGCAGGGGGATGCGGCGTGCGTCATCCTGTCGGGCACCGGCGCTGACGGGACCACGGGTCTGCGCGCAATCAAGGAGAATGGTGGCGTTTGCCTGGTCCAGCAGCCTGAAAGCGCGCGATATGACGGCATGCCGCTGTCGGCGGTAGGCACGGGACTCGTCGACTATGTGAAATCGCCGGGCGACATGGTCGACTGCCTCATCGCCTTCTTCAACCATCGTGCCATCGATGCGGCAGAGCGGGAGGCGGCACTCGTCGCCGACCATGTCGACGAGATGTGCAAGACCTTACGCGCCGCCGTTGGTCATGACTTCTCCGGCTACAAGCGCACGACTCTGATCCGCAGGGTCGAGCGGCGCATGCATGTGCTCGGCATCGGCTCGGGAAGCACCTATCTCGCGCGCATCAAGTCCGACGCGGAGGAGTGCGAGGCGCTGTTCCGTGACCTCCTCATCAACGTGACCCGATTCTTCCGTGATGCCGAGCTGTTCGAGCGACTGCGCACGCAAGTGGTGGAGCCGCTGATGCTGGAGAGCGATGGCGAGGAGATACGCATCTGGGTGCCCGGCTGCTCGTCCGGCGAGGAAGCATATAGCATCGCCATCCTGTTCGCCGAGGCGGCGCGCAAGCTGGGTGTGACTCCTGCCACGGTGCAGATCTTCGCCACGGATATCGACGAGAGCATGCTCCAGATCGCGCGGGAGGGCGTCTATCCCGCCTCGGCTCTCGGCGACATGCCGATCGCCCTACGCGAACATTATGCGATCCCGCATGCGGAGCGGTTCACGATCGCGTCTCAGATCCGGGACATGATCCGCTTCTCCAACCACAGCATCGTCAAGGATCCGCCGTTCTCGCGGATCGATCTGGTGTCCTGCCGCAACCTCCTCATCTACTTCGACGACCGGCTGCAGCAGTCGGTGATGCCGCTTCTGCATTATGCGATCCGACCGGGTGGCTATCTCTTTCTCGGCCCGTCGGAGAGCGTCGGCCGGTTCGAGCATCTCTTCCCGACCCTCGACCAGTACGGGCGTCTTTTTAAGCGCGCGCCAGGCCCGCCCAGCTATCCCATAGACCTGCCTGGCAGCGCCTATCCACGCGGCACTCGCCCGGACGGCCGGACCGAGAGGGGGAGCGGCCGCACCCTGTCGGACGAAGGCGCTGCGGTGCGCCGGATCGTGGACCGCTATGCTCCTGCCAGTCTGGTCCTGGACCAGGATGGCGGAATTATCGCCGCCTATGGACGGTTGGGACGATACTTCGACTTCCCGGTCACACGCACCGGCGGATCGAGCGCGATCAGCCTCGCCAGGGCGGGCCTGCGCACCGTGCTTGGCCCACTGCTGCGAGAGGGACGCGACACCCGCAAGCGGGTCGTCGTGCGAGACGTTCAGGTCGAGACGGAATATGGCAACCAGCAGATCGACGTCGTGTGCGATCCCCTGCCTGACGGCATGTTGCTCTTTGTCTTCCGCGACACCGCTCCCTTCCGGCCTGTGCTGGAGGATGATATGGCTGAGATGGACGCAGGCGATGACCATCTCGACGCGCTGGAGGACGAGCTTCGGGTCACACGCCATCGACTGCGCTCGACCGTAGAGGAACTGGAAACGGCGAACGAGGAGCTGAAAAGCTCCAACGAAGAAATGATGTCGATGAACGAGGAGCTCCAATCCACGAACGAGGAGTTGTCCACCGTCAACGACGAACTCAAGTCCAAGGTCGATCAGCTGACCGTCGCCAATTCCGACCTGCGCAATTTCTTCGAGTCCACCGAACTGGCAGTGGTCGTGCTGGATTCCGACCTGCGCATCCGCAGCTTCACCGAGGCGGCGACATCGCTCTTTCCCTTGCAGCCCGGCGACCGCGGGCGGCCGCTGGAGGACGTTTCGACGCGTCTTGTGGAAGCGGACTATATGGATGATGCCCGCGCTGTCGCAGCGGGACATGCGGCGATCCAGCGGCGTGTCACCACACGGGATGGTGAGCGCTGTCTGTCGCTGCGGACTCTTCCCTATCGCCTGCAGAACGGCGCTACGGACGGCGCTACCTTGGTGCTGACGGACATCACGGAAGCTCTTTCGATGGAGCGGGATCTAGCGGCGCAGCGCGAGCGGCTGGACATGGCGATACGGGCAGGCGGCATAGCCGTATGGGAATATGACGTCGAGACGCGGGAAGCCGTCGCTGACGCCCATGGCCGCGAAATCCTCGGAATTGCGCTCGAGACAGCTTCCACCGATGTCGAAACGCGGCTCGGCCGCATGCATCCCGATGATCGACCCGGCTTCGAGGCCGCGCTCGCAAAGGTCATTGCGGATGGTGGCGATTTCGAAGCGAGCTACCGGGTCGTTCTGAGAGAGGAGACGCGTCGCATAAAGAGTTTCGGTCGATTGGTCGTCGGCGAAGGATCGCCTCGACTGGTAGGGGTCTCGATCGACGTGACGCCGGAATATACGCTTGCCGAGACGCGCGAGCTCATGCTGCGCGAGATGAACCATCGGGTGAAGAACCTATTCGCCATCGTCGCCGGCATGATCTCGGCTGGCTCGCGCTCCCATCAGGACGTGCGCGCCTTTGCGGCAGACATGCGGGAACGGATCGCCGCGTTGGGCAATGCCCATTCACTCGCCTCGCCAACGGGCGAAGTGCAGGCCATCGATCTGGCCGATCTGATCGAAGCGACTCTGGCACCCTATCGCGCCCACGCTGACATAGCTGTCGATGGACCGCATGTTCGCATTGTGCGGTCCTGCCTCTCGCCTCTTGCGCTGATGCTGCACGAATGGGCCACGAATGCGGTGAAGTATGGAGCCTTGAGCCCAGATGGCGGCGTCCTTCGGATCGGTTGGGCGCTAGAAAATGATATCTTGCGACTGCGATGGGCAGAGACCTTTTCTCACGAAGCCTCCCTTTCAGAGGGAACGGGGTTCGGAACGGTCCTGGTGAAGACTTCCGCGAAGCAGCTTGGTGCCGAGCTCACGCGCGGGATGAAAGACGGAACTTTCACGATCGAGCTCTGTTTGCCTTCGGCAAGACTGCTGGATGGATGATGCGAATGGCCGGGACGGTATTGTTGGTTGAAGACGAACTGTTCGTGGCGCTCGACCTGCAGGACACCATTGAGAATGCGGGCTTCTCGGTCGACGGGCCATATATCTCCGTCGCGTCTGCCATGTCTGCCCTAGGTAGCGTGCTGCCGGATTGTGCCATCCTCGATGTGCGACTGGCAGATGGCGAGGTCTATCCCGTGGCAGAGGCACTAGCCGCGGCAGGCATTCCATTCATCTTTCATTCAGGACACGCCGACGCATCAATGCTCGTCGAGCGGTTCCCCAGCGCGGTTGTCTGCGGCAAACCATGTTCACCTGCCCAGCTTCGGGACACATTGAAGAGAGTTACCGAAGGTGATTGGGATATGGCTAGCGCTGCGGTCCTCTGACGACTGATTGGGAAAGTTTCAAAATCCTGATGCGCGCTGCCAGCCAGCTGTATGTGAAAGATCTCAGGTTCTTTCTGACCTTTGGCTCACCCAGTATTGTGGCGGACGATGTCGATGTTCCGGCATGCGTCAAGAGCGATGTGAGATTGCGTGCCGACCGCGAACCGCTGGGTCATTGATTTGACGTTTCGATGCCACTGCGTAACGCCGCACTTTTCGAGCGGCCGTTTGAATACGTTCTTGGACGCGTAAAGCCTTAACGAGATACTATCAGACGCAACCAAAGCCGTTCGATTGGGACAAGCTGACGTTGGTTGCTCACAGGCGCAGACGTTCGACATGCCGACTGGGAAGGCCAGAAATGTCCCAGACCACGTCATAGGCTGGATGTCCGCTGTCTGGCGCGTTGAAGCCTCGGCTTGATGGCGAGAATTCCCTCTCACCTAAGCCCGAGGCCGACGGAAGTCGGATAGGGCGCCGGGCCGGACCTGTCGATGTGCTGGTCCTCACATAAAAAGGCCCGGTGGCATCTGCCACCGGGCCGATCCGGCTTCAGAAGGGGATCTCTTCGTCATCCGGCATGTCTTTGCCCGAACGATCCGCCGGCTTGGCCCGGGTGAGGAAGGTCACCTCGTCGGCGATGATCTCGGTGCCATAGCGCTTGATGTCGTCCTGATCGGTCCAGCTGGTGTAGTGGATGCGGCCGCGGACCATCACCTTCATGCCCTTGTCGACATATTCTTCAACGGTCTTGCCGACGCCGTTGAAGCAGGTGATCCGGTGCCATTCGGTGTCTTCGACGCGGTAGCCGTCGCGATCCTTGATGACCTTGCCGTCGCTGTCGCGCTTGGGCCGCGAAGTCGCGAAGCTGAAATGGGTGATCTTGGCGCCGCCCTGCGTGGTGCGGGCTTCAGGGGTGGCGCCGACGTTGCCGGCGAGGATGACGATGTTCTGCATGTCGAGGTTTCCTTTTCTGTCGGCCGAGGCATGATCCCTTCGACTGATCCCCAAAAAAGGCGGCCAGGACAGCGTCTCCACCGAAGCGCGCCAGCGCGCAGGGAAACCCCGAAACGAGGGGTGGTGCGGGCAGCCGTGGAACGCGGCAACTCAGCCCGAAGGTTCGCGGGTTGGAGACGCTGGACGGCCGACTTAGGGGGCAGGTGAATAAGAAGGGAGCATTCCTCACTGCCGGCACGATCTGTCGGAAACCATGCCGGACGTCGTCTATCCCCGCCCCGTCAGCCCCACGGTCCCTACCGGGGGTGGTACAGCTCTCTCCCTCTGCCCCACCCTTCGGCACCAAACGCTAGCGAAACGGCAGTCAGAGCGCTGCCGAATTCCGAGAGATGGCATGATGGCCTGCACTGCTGCCTGGCGTTGGTGTTGGCTTTGCGGATCGACAAGCACGAAGGACATGAGCGACCTGTTTTGGCTAACGGATGAGCAGATGGAGCGGCTGCGGCCGTTCTTTCTGAAGAGCCACGGCAAATCTCGAGTGGATGACCGGCGGGTGCTGAGCGGCATCGTATTCGTCAACCGCAACGGGCTGCGCTGGCGCGACGCTCCTGGCGTGTACGGCCCGCACAACCGCTGGAAGCGCTGGGGTGAGGCACGCGTGTTCACGCGCATCATAGAAGGTGCGGCTGCGGTGGGCGCCAAACCCAAAACGGTGATGATCGACGCGACCTACCTGAAGGCGCACCGCACGGCATCGAGCCTACGGGTAAAAAGGGGGATCTCGACCGCCTGATCGGACGCACGAAAGGCGGCATGAACACCAAGCTCCATGCCGTCGCCGACGCGAACGGTCGCCCTTGAGCTTCTTCATGACCGCCGGTCAGGTCAGCGACTACACCGGTGCGGCCGCGCTGCTGGACGACCTGCCAAAAGCGCAGTGGCTGCTCGGCGACCGCGGCTACGATGCCGACTGGTTCAGGGACGCTCTTCAGGCCAAGGGCATCGAGCCTTGCATCCCAAGCCGCAGGTCGCGCAACGAGCCCGTCCGATACGATAAGCGCCGCTATCGGCGCCGCAGCCGCATCGAGATCATGTTCGGCCGCCTCAAAGACTGGCGCCGCGTCGCCACCCGCTACGATCGCTGCCCTACGGTCTTCTTCTCCGCCATCGCCCACGCTGCCACCGTCATCTTCTGGCTGTGATCAACGCGTCCTGACCCTAAGGAATGTTTGTGAAATTCAACCGGCGTCGCCCGGCCGAATGAAGTCCATCACGTTGGCGACGTCATGGCTGTTGCTGCCGTCTTGTCCTTGAAGTCGGTGATGACTTCGCCGATCAGCGCCCGTAGCCAGCGGTGGGCGGGATCGTGGCGGTAACGGACGTGCCAGGCCATCTCGACGGGAAAGCTGCCGAGGTCGACCGGGGCGGGCAGGACCTTCAGCCGGGGGTCGTGCATCAACTGTCGGCAGATGAGCGTGGGCAGGGTGGCGCAATAGTCGGTCACCGCTACCATCTCGGCTGCCGCGAAGAAGTTGGTCACGGAGATCGCGACGTCTCGCTTCAGCTGTTGCTGCGCCAGCGCCTGAAACAAACCGGCGCGCATCCGTCCGGGCGGCACGATGTTGACATGCTTCATCGTCTCGAACTGCTCGCGCGTCATGACATCGCCGACGCCCGGATGGTCAGTACGGACGGCGCAGGCGAGCCCTTCGTCCATCAGGTGCTGGACGACGAGGTTATCGGGCGGATCGACGATGCGGCCCAGCACGAGCGCCGTCGTGCCCGACACGACGCCTGTTTCCACAAGATCGTTCCCGTAGGGCGTCAGACGAAGCTTTATGCCGGGGGCGACCTTCTCCAGGCGCGCCACGATAGCGGGGACGAGGACGAACTCGACATAGCCGTTCGGCGCGATCGTGAAGAGCCGTTCGGCCTTTACGGGGTCGAAGGCCTGCTGACCGAGGACCGCATTGTCGAGCTGCGCAAGTGCCTCGGCGATCAGCGGTGAGAGTTCAAGCGCGATCGGGGTCGGCTGGATGCCGTAGCGCTCGCGGACGAACAGTTGGTCCTGAAGCATCAGTCGTAGACGCGATAGGGCATTAGACAGGGCGGGCTGCGTCATGCCCATGCGCTCGGCAGCCCGCGTGACGCTGCGCTCCTCCATCAACGCGACGAAGATCGGCAGCAGGTTCAGATCGTAGCGCATGCAGTCATCCTGTCAGACGTATATCTGACATTAGAAATATAAACTTCTAGAATATATCAACGAGGCCCATTTCCCATCCATCGGCGACGGGCGCCGCGAACATGGAGGTTGAGATGAGCAAGGGTCAGGTTCTCGTTCTTGGATCGAATGCGACACGGCTCGGTCTGCGTAGCGGCAGTACCGCAACGGTCGGTCAGTATCTCAACGAGACGGCAGTCCCCGCGCTGGCACTGCTCGACGCCGGCTATGATATTGTTCTCGCTACGCCCAACGGGACCAAGCCGCACATCGACGCCGGCTCCGACACGAAGGACCACTTCGGCGGTGATGAGGCGGCATACCAGCGCGCCAAGGACTTCTTCGCCAGCCACCCGGCCATGAACGACGTCCGCACGCTGAAATCGGTCGTCGACGAGGGTCTGGACGGCTTCGTTGGCGTGTTCGTGCCGGGAGGTCACGCGCCCATTGTCGATCTGATGCAGGACCGCGATGCGGGCACGATCCTCCGTCACTTCCACGCGACGGCCAAGCCGACCGCGCTCCTCTGCCACGGACCGGTGGTCGTTGTCTCCGCGCTCGACGATGCTCCGGCCTTCCGCAAGGCGCTGGAGGAAGGCGATGACGCCGGGGCGGCCGACCTGGCGCGAGACTGGATCTACGCGGGTTACCGCATGACAGTCTTTTCGGCGAGCGAGGAAAAGATCGCCGAGGAGCAAGTGCTGAAGGGCGAACTCTACTTCGACATGGAAAAGGCGCTGCGGTCGGCCGGTGGCGACGTCTCTGTCACCGACAAGAACTTCGCTTCGAATGTCGTCGTGGACCGAGAGCTGATCACGGGTCAGAATCCGGCGTCGGACCAAGCCATGGCCGACGCTTTGATCGAAGCCCTCGATCGCGCCGCTGCGTGAGTACCAGGATGACGGGCGGGGCGCTCAGGATGCGCCCCGCTTCGCATAGAACCATTATGAGGAACGGTACCATGACCTCCAACGTGAAGATCGTCGCCGTCTTAACCGCCCGTGCGGATACCGTCGACCGCCTGCGCGCTCTGCTCGACGCCATGCTAAAGCCGAGCCGTGCCGAGCCGGGCAATTTGCGCTACGATCTCTGGCAGGACCAGAGCGATCCGAACCGCTTCGTCCTCGACGAGCTGTACGCGGACGCGGATGCGGTTACCGCCCACCGCGCGACGCCCCACTTCCAAAACTACCTCTCTCAGATCGGCGATCTGGCTGAGCGCGGCGCGTTCGTCCTCAACCCCGTCTCCGCGACCTAGGGGTGCTGCCATGGGCAACCTTAAAGAATGGGTGGGGTCGGCGCTGCTGGCACAACCGTTCTACATAGAGGAGCTGCGGATGATCGGCCTGTTGGCACCTGCGCTTCGCCTGGGCCTTATGGGCCTCGTTCATCCACGCGGCTACCGCTGGCGCGGGGCCGCGACCCAGCGAAAAATCAACATTTGAAGTGAAGGAAACACAATCATGACCAAAGGTATCGAAGGCAAGGTTGTTCTCATCACCGGCGGCAGCACCGGCATCGGCGCGGAAACCGCGCGGCTTCTCGCCGAACGCGGTGCGAAGGTCGCCATCGCCGCACGGCGCAAGGACAAGCTCGACGAGGTCGTCGCGCAGATCGCCGAGAACGGCGGAACGGCACGCGCCTATGCGCTCGACGTCACCGACAAGTCGGCGGTCCAGTCCGTCGTCGCCGCGATCGTCGCCGACTTCGGCCGTCTCGACGTACTGATCAACAACGCCGGTCTGATGCCGATCCGTCCGATGGCCGAGGTCAACACCGACGAGTGGGACCAGATGATCGACGTCAATCTGAAGGGCACGCTCTACGGCATCGCTGCGGCCCTTCCCGGCTTTCTCGAGCAGGGCAGCGGTCACATCATCAACTTGAGCTCGGTTGCGGGCATCAAGGTCTTCGCTCCGGGCGGCACGGTCTATTCCGGCACCAAGTTCGCCGTCAGCGCGATCAGCGAGGGCTTGCGCCACGAGGTGGGGGAAAAGGTCCGGGTCACGTCAATCGAGCCTGGAGCTGTCGAAAGCGATTTGAAGTTCACGACCTCTGGCGCGGCTGCCAAGACGGTGCTGGACTTCTACAAACAGGCCATCCCGGCGGCATCGGTGGCGCGTGCTATCGCGTTCGCTGTCGAACAACCTGATGACGTCGACGTCAACGCGATCGTCATCCGGCCGACCGCACAGCAATTCTGATTTCGACCAGGAGGCGGGGCCGCCTGTGCTCCGCCTCATGGGGAACGACCGGCCCGCTCGTCCGTTACTTTGCCGAATAACATCTGCCCGTTTCACTTGGGGAGTCATTTATGCCCAAACTTGCCCTGTATGTACCACTGAAGGCCAAGCCCGGAAAAGAGCGTGATGTCGCCAATTTCCTGACCTCGGCATTGCCGCTCGTTCAAGCTGAGGCGGGCACTCTGACCTGGTATGCGATCGAGGAAGGTCCCGGTGCGTACGCGATCTTCGATACGTTCGACACAGAGGAGGATCGGCAGGCCCATCTCGACGGCAAGGTTGCCGCCGCATTGATGGACAAGGCAGACGAACTGTTTTCCGAACCGCCGCAGATTCACAAGTTCACCTTGCTGGCCGCGAAATAGCGGAAGCAGTCGGCACCCTAGCGCGTCGCTCTCATCGCCCGCGTGGGGGAAACACGGGCGCGGCGGCGTGCGTCGAGCGGTTTTCCCCGGACTGGCCACGGAGACACGCCATGCACTCCATCCAGACGCTCGACGCGCGGACGATCATCGATGCGGGGATCGCGGAGGCCGAACGGATTGGCAACCCGACGAACATCGCGGTGGTGGACGCGAGCGGCTGCCTCCTGGCGTTCGCGCGGATGGACGATGCGTGGCGCGGCAGCGTCGACATCGCGATCGGCAAGGCGTGGACGGCGCGCGCGTTCGACGTCGAGACCAAGGCGCTGGCGAAGCTCGCCCAGCCGGGCGCCGACCTCTACGGCATCCATGCCTACAACTGCGGCAAGGTGATGATCTTCGCCTGTGGCATGCCGATCAAGGAGGGCGAGACGGTGATCGGCGCGGTGGGCGTGTCGGGCGGCACCGGCAAGCAGGACGAGAGCATGGCCGAGGCAGCGGCGCAGGCGTTCGCGCGCGGCTGAGCCTTGGAGCGCGGCGCCGGCTCAGTCGGCGGCGGCGCTCGGGCGCCGGGCGTGCCTCCCGCGCGGCGCGGGTCGCCTCCATTTAGCGCGTTATTCGGCTGTTCTGGCCCAGTTATTCAGAAAACCGCAATAAATCGATCCCGGGACGGCCATACGGGTAGGAACCTCTCAGATGGCAGAAGGTTCAGGAAACTGAGATCACTTGGAAGGGTGCGATGTCGTCCGCCGTTGCGATGGACCGGATCACCAAGCTGTCGATTTGATAACGCGTTGAGAAGAGCTGCGAAAGGAAAAGATCCGTGAAAGCTGTCGTGTACAACGGGCCCAAAGATGTTTCTGTCAGCACCATCGATGATCCCAAGATCGAAAAGCAGACCGATGTTATCATCCGGCTGACCACGACCAATATCTGCGGGTCGGACCTTCACATGTATGAGGGCCGTACCAGCTTCGAGAAGGGCAGGGTCTTCGGTCACGAAAACCTTGGCGAGGTCATCGAAGTCGGCTCTGCGGTAGATCGTATCAAGAAGGGCGATCGCGTGTGCATGCCGTTCAATGTCGGTTGCGGTTTCTGCGAAAATTGCGAACGCGGTTTGACGGGTTTCTGCCTCACCACCAACCCTGGAACCGCCGGCGCAGCGTATGGCTTTGCCGAGATGGGTCCGTGGCAAGGTGGTCAGGCCGAGTTGATGCGCGTTCCTTATGCGGACTTCAATTGTCTGAAACTGCCTGAGGACGCTGAGGAGAAGGAGGATGACTATGTCATGCTCTCCGACATCTTCCCCACCGGTTGGCATGGCGTCGAACTGTCGGGTTTCCTGCCTGGCGAAAGCATCGCGATCTACGGCGCCGGTCCGGTCGGTTTGATGGCCGCGCACTCAGCCGAGATCCGCGGTGCCTCTCAGATCTTCGTGGTCGATTCTCACGATGACCGCCTGAAACTGGCCAAGGCGATGGGCGCTATTCCGATCGACATGCGCAAGGGCGATCCCGCCCAGCAGATCCTTGACGCGACCAGCGGCCTCGGGACCGACCGCGGGGTCGAGGCGGTCGGGTATCAGTGTTGCGATCGCCACGGCAAGGAGCGCAGCAACTACACGATGAACTGCCTCGTCAAAAGCACGAAGGCCACCGGCGGAATCGGCGTCGTCGGCGTGTTCATTCCGGAAGACCCGAACGCGCCCGACGATCTCCAGAAGGAAGGCAAGATGGCGTTCGACTTCGGCAACTTCTGGTTCAAGGGCCAGAAGATCGGCACCGGCCAGTGCAATGTAAAGCACTACAACCGGCGACTGATGAAGCTTATCGAGCAAGGCCGGGCCAATCCTGCCCAAATCATCTCGCACCGACTGCCGCTTGATCAGGCACCAGACGCCTACAAGCATTTTGACGAGCGCGACGCTGGCTGGACGAAGGTCGTGCTCAAGCCGGGCACCTGACCTTAGTCTTCGACGGAATAGGAAATAAATTATGACTTTGGAAGGCAAATCCATTGCCATTCTGATCGCACCCCGTGGGACGGAAGAACCAGAATTCTCGAAGCCCAAGCAAGCTGTCGAGGACGCTGGTGGCAAAGTGACCGTGGTCAGTTTTGAACCGGGCAAGGCTCGCACAGTCAATGGCGATCTTGACGAGGGCGCCAGCTATACTATCGACAAGACGTTTTCCGAGGTGAAAGCCGACGATTTTGACGGACTTGTTGTGCCCGGAGGGACTGTCGGTGCCGACAAGCTGCGCGGCAGCGTCGAGGCAATTGCTTTCATCCGGGCTTTCTTCGATCAGAAAAAACCTGTTGCGGCTATATGCCATGCACCTTGGACATTGATCGAGGCGGGCGTGCTTCAGGGTCGCACCTTGACGTCCTACCCGACGCTGAAGGTCGATATCGAGAACGCCGGCGGTGCATGGACCAATGAGGAAGTCGTGGTCGACAACGGCCTTGTTACCAGCCGCGATCCCAATGATTTGCCCGCCTTCTGCGCCAAACTCGTTGAGGAAATCGCAGAAGGTGTCGGCGCAGCGCCCGCAGCAGGGAATTAAGGCGGGGCGTTTCGACGAACCATGTGAGGGCCCTCTCCCTGGAGAAGGTCCGCACAAAGCAAGCGTGGCGGATGGCCAGCGATTGGCCGTCCGCCACGCCGCGTATCACACGAACACGGCGCACCTGACGGGCACCCAAACCCTAAGCCGCGTCAACCGCGGTGACACATCGCCGGCTCCCACTTCCAGATTCGACCCAACCCAACGTGTGATTGAGATGCACCTGATCGAACGTGCGTTCGGCCAGATTTACGACCTACAGCGCCGCCTTGAGATAGCGGGCGGTGAGACTGCCTTCCGCTTCCGCAACGACGCCAGGGACGCCGCTGGCAACGATACGGCCCCCATCTTCCCCGGCCCCCGGTCCCAGGTCGATGATCCAGTCCGCCTGTGTGATGGCGCGCATGTCATGTTCGACGACTACGACGGTATTGCCGGCTTCTACGAGGCCCCGCAGGTGTCGCATCAGCCGGTCGCCATCGGAGGGGTGAAGTCCCGAAGTTGGCTCGTCGAGGATGTAGATCGTGTTGCCGCGTTGAGCGCGTTGCAGTTCAGTCGCCAGCTTGATGCGCTGCGCCTCCCCGCCAGACAGCTCGGTCGCCGGCTGACCGAGCCTCAGATAACCAAGACCGATCTCCCGCAACACGTCGAGGGAGCGCATCACAGATGCCTCGCCAGCGAAGAAATCGCACGCATCGTCGACCGTCAGTTCGAGCACCTGGGCGATATTGCGCCCGTTCCATTCGACTTCGAGCGTTTGCGGGTTGTAGCGAGAGCCATGACAGGTCGAGCACGGGGCAAAAACGCTCGGCAGGAACAGCAGCTCCACCATGACGTATCCCTCGCCCTCGCACACAGGGCAGCGGCCTTGCGCGACGTTGAACGAGAACCTTCCCGGGCTGTAGTGCCGCCGGCGGGCGAGCGGCGTATCAGCGAAGATCCGTCGCACATGGTCGAACATGCCGCTGTAGGTGGATAGGTTCGAGCGCGGCGTGCGGCCGATCGGCTTCTGATCGACCCGCACCAGCCTGCGAACATGCTCCATGCCTGCGACAATGCGTCCTTCAGTGTCGTTCTGCGCAACATCGAGCAGCGGATCGATATCCTCCTCCTCGGCCACGGGGGAGCCGCCGAGGTGTTCCGTGACGAGCTCGGGCAGCGCCTGACTGACAAGACTGGATTTGCCCGATCCCGAAACGCCGGTGACAGCGGTGAAGCAGCCGATGGGAAACTCGACGTCGAGACCATGGAGATTGTTCCGCCTGATCCCTTCCAGGCGTAGCCATGCCTTGGCATCGCGCGGTGTGTGCTCACTGCGGAGCGGCTCTGCGAACAGGTAGCGGCGGGTGATCGAAGTCTCGACGTTGGCAAGCCCCTCTATCGGCCCGCTGTAGAGGACTTCACCGCCCTTTTCCCCGGCTCCTGGCCCGACATCGACGAGCCATTCCGCGCGGCGGATCACGTCGAGATCATGTTCGACGACGAACAGGGAGTTGCCCGCAGCCTTGAGACGCTCGAGGATGGTGAGCAAGGCTTCGCCATCTGCCGGGTGCAACCCTGCCGAAGGTTCGTCAAGCACATAGACCACGCCGAAAAGCTGTGACGACAATTGCGTGGCAAGCCGCAAGCGCTGCAGCTCTCCGGAGGAAAGCGTCGGCGTGCTGCGGTCGAGCGAAATGTAGCCAAGGCCAAGATCGATCAGCGGCTCTAGCCGCTCGATCAATTCGCTGGCAAGGCGTTGGGCGGCGATCCGCTTCTCGTCGGAGAGATTGGGCGTGCGGCGTACGTCGGGCGCGCTCTTGTGCGCCGAACCTCCTGCCGCGACCCGCCGTTCGACCGCCGCATCGCGGGCCGCCTTGCCGAGGACATGGCTCTTCGGGACCGCCGCGGCGCCCCCATATTCGCCATGCGCGACTGGCGTGAGCAAGTCCCGGAGTTTCAACACCGTCAGATCGCCGAACTCGGCGATGTCGAGGCCCGCGAACTTTACGGACAGGGCTTCGCGCTTCAGGCGCTTGCCGTCGCAGGTCGGGCAATCGCGTCCGATGATGTATTGCGAGACGCGCTTCTTCATCAGCGCGCTTTTCGTGTTGGCGAAGGTTTCCAGCACATAGCGGCGCGCGCCGGTGAAGGTGCCCTGATAGCTCGGTTCCATGCGGCGCTTCAGCGCCACGCGGGTCTGTTCGGGCGTCAGGCCCGCATAGACCGGCACCGTCGGCGCCTCGTCGGTAAAGAGAATCCAGTCGCGATCCTTCTTCGGCAGATCGCGCCACGGCGTGTCGACGTTATAGCCGAGCGACACGAGGATATCGCGCAGATTCTGGCCATGCCATGCCGCCGGCCAAGCGGCGACTGCGCGTTCCCGGATCGTCAGCGTGTCGTCGGGCACCATCGTTTCTTCGGTCGCGTCATAGACGCGCCCGATGCCGTGACAGGTCGGGCAGGCGCCGGCGACCGTGTTGGGGGAGAAATCCTCCGCATAGAGCATGGGCTGATGGCGCGGATATTCGCCGACGCGCGAATAAAGCATTCGCACCAGGCTAGAGAGCGTCGTCACGCTGCCGACCGAGGATCGCGCGTTGGCCGAGCCGCGCTGCTGCTGCAAGGCGACCGCAGGCGGCAAACCGTCGATCGCGTCGACCTCCGGCACGCCGGCCTGGTCGATCAGGCGACGGGCATAAGGCGCAACCGATTCCAGATAACGCCGCTGGGCTTCGGCATAAAGGGTGCCGAACGCGAGCGATGACTTGCCCGAGCCCGATATGCCGGTGAACACCACGAAGGCGTTGCGCGGCACATCGACGTCAACATTTTTGAGGTTATTCTGGCGTGCGCCGCGAATCTGCACGCAAGCGGGCGGCCCCGTATGCCCATGATCGGTGGCCGGCGTCGTCGCGTGAATATCCTTGCTCTTCAATTCAGTCTTCTGCCTTATACGCCCGTGCGGTCAGTGGTTCATCACAGTCGGGTAACAGATGAATGCATTTCCGACTCAATACATCCAACGGCCAGGCTGGCCCGATGTTCGGCACCTTTGAAATATTTTTCCAGCATTAGACAAAGATTACGACAAAACCATTTTTCCCGTTGGGTCTCGCGACGAGGCCACAGACACTCCGCTGGTAAGCGCCTGGGACAGGCGGCCCTGGTCCGTGCCGCTATCGGCATGTAACGACCGCACTTCGGCGCTTGTTACCGCATCGCGACGCTTTGCCCATTTGCCAGAGCGCGGTTCATCATGGCCCGGGTCGGGCCATGATGACGGCCGAGTTGTCGATCCCAGCGCCTCGCGCCGCGTCGGATCGGCGGGTCAGTAGTGAATGACCGTGCGGATCGACTTGCCTTCGTGCATCAGTGCGAAGGCCTCGTTGATCTCCTCCAAACCCATCGTGTGGGTTACGAATGGGGCCAGATCGATATCGCCTCTCATTGCGTCCTCGACCATGCCGGGGAGCTGTGTCCGTCCCTTGACGCCACCGAAAGCGGACCCCTTCCATACGCGGCCCGTGACGAGCTGGAATGGGCGGGTGGAGATTTCCTCGCCCGCGCCGGCAACGCCAATCACGATCGACTGACCCCAGCCACGGTGCGCTGATTCAAGCGCGGCGCGCATGACGTGGACGTTGCCGATGCACTCGAAGGTATGATCGATGCCCCAGCCCGTCATCTCGATCAGCACTTGCTGGATGGGCTTGTCATGGTCCTTGGGGTTGATGCACTCGGTTGCACCGAACTGGCGTGCCAGCTCGAACTTGGACGGATTGGTGTCGATGGCGATGATGCGACCCGCCTTCGCCTGGCGCGCACCCTGAATCGCCGCGAGGCCGATGCCGCCGAGGCCGAACACGGCGACCGAGTCTCCGGGCTGGACCTTGGCGGTATTGTGGACTGCGCCGATGCCGGTCGTGACGCCGCAGCCGAGCAGGCAGACATGTTCGGGGTTTGCCTCGGGATTGATCTTGGCGAGCGAGACTTCGGCGACGACAGTATATTCACTGAAGGTTGAACAGCCCATGTAATGATAGAGGGGCTGACCATTATACGAGAAGCGGGTGGTCCCATCGGGCATCAAGCCCTTGCCCTGCGTTTCGCGGACAGCGACGCACAGGTTGGTCTTGCCCGACAGGCAGAAGTCGCACTTGCCGCATTCGGCGGTGTAGAGCGGAATCACGTGATCGCCCGGTCCGACGCTGGTGACGCCTTCACCGACCTCGACAACGATGCCCGCGCCCTCGTGGCCCAGAACCACCGGGAAAACACCCTCCGGATCACTCCCTGCCAGAGTGTACGCGTCGGTGTGGCACACACCGGTGTGCGTCACCCGTATGAGGACTTCGCCTTTCCGGGGTGGGGCGACATCGATCTCGACAATTTCGAGTGGCTTGCCCGCCTCGAAGGCTACAGCGGCGCGAGATTTCATGTTGGGATACCCCTCGTTGAGTTAAACTGATTGCTGGCGCGAGGCCGTCGCGTCAGCACAAATTCGTGGAGGAGCGATCGCTCACTCCCCCCGGTATTCCGGTCAGACCGTAACGACGACCTTGCCGATCTGGTCGTTCGATTCGAGGAAGCGGTGAGCGTCCTGGATGGCGTCGAGCGGGAAAGTGCGCGCGATCCGCGGCTTGAGCGCGCCCGATTCCAGACCCGCCACGATGAACGCCTTGGCGCGATCGAGGGCGGCATCGTCCGAGACGATCTCGCTGTAGAGATACCCCTTGAGCGTGAGGCTCTTGCCCAGCACGGAGAACAACGGGAACGGCGTCGGTTCGCCGCTGAGCGCGCCATATTCGAGCAGGATGCCGCCGCGTGCCATGCTCTGGGTCAGCGGCTCGAACGACGGGCCTCCGACCGGATCGAGCACCACGCGCGCACCCTGACCATCGGTTATTTCCATCACCCTCGCTACCAGATCCTCTTCCTCGGTCGCGACGACATGATGTGCACCGGCATCGATCAGGGCCTGGCGCTTGGCGCCGGTACGTGTCGTCGCGATTACCGTTGCGCCGACCATCCGCGCAATCTGGAAGGCAGCAAGGCCGACGCTGCTGGAGGCAGCAGTGACGATGACGAAATCGCCCTCGCCGAGTTTCGCCTGCTCCACCAGTGCACCCCAGGCGGTGACATACTGCATCCACACGGCCGCCGCTTCCTCGAACGACAGCGCCGCCGGATGCTTGACGACGAGGCGGGCGGGCACGTTGGCGACTTCGCCATAGGTGCCCCAGCGTGCGATATCGAGCGGGGGGATGACGCTGACGGCTTCGCCTTCCGCAAACCCGGTCACGTCCGCGCCGACCGTAACGACAGTGCCGGCAGCCTCGTAGCCGAGGCGGCTCGGGAACTCGGCTTCCTGAAGGTAGGCATTGTTGCGGAACATCACCTCGGCGCGGTTTATGCCTATCGCCTTCACCGCGATCTGCACTTCATCGGCCGCGGGCCCGGGCACTGCCACATCTTCAATCCTGAGGACGCTGGCGTCGCCATATTTATGGATACGGACGATGCGGCTCATTGGAGACTCCTTGATTATTTAATGATCGTTCTGTAAGGGGGCGGACCACCCGTTTCAAGATATTATTTATCGATCGTTCCATATCGTGCATCAGAGATGACAGAGACGAAAGCCCGTCGCCGCGCAGGTCGCCCTCGTGTGTTCGACACTGACGCTGCGCTCGACAAGGCGGTGCGGCTGTTCTGGCAGCGCGGCTACGAGGCGACATCGATGGCCGATCTGGTGGCGGAGACTGGCGTTGCCGCCGCCAGTCTCTATGCAGCGTTTGACAACAAGGCGGGACTGTTTGCGGCGGTGATCGAGCGCTACGCCGCGACGTTCAGCGTCCACCTCTATGCACCCATCAACGATCCGGCGTTGTCCACCTACGAGGCCGTCAAAGGCCTGCTGGAACGAGCGGCGTCATCATTCTCGGAGCCTGGAACGCCGGCCGGCTGCTTCATGTATTCGGCAGCGGCAGCCGTTTCGCCGGCGTCCGCCGACATCGAATGCCTGCTGCGCGACAAGCGTATCGCGGCGGAGGCCCTCCTGATCGAGCGTCTGCAACGCGGCGCCGCGCAGGGCGAGCTTGCGGCCAACACCGATCCGGCCGTGCTGGGCAAATTCATCAATACGGTCATGGAAGGCATGTCCGTTCAGGCGCGCGACGGCGCTACGATCAACGAACTGCTCTCCATCGCCAAAATGGCACTCGATCGATGGCCGGCCGCGATATGATCGTTACATTGTGGTCATCTGCCAATCGCGCCTCCGGCGACCGATCAGTCGAACTCATCTCATAGGACGAAAGCACATGAAACACGTGACATTGCCCGGCGGGGAAGTGGTTCCTTCGATGGGTCAAGGCACCTGGAAGATGGGCGAACGTGCCGAACGGCGATCCGATGAGATCGCCGCGCTGCGCGCCGGTGTCGAGCTGGGCATGACGCTCGTCGATACCGCCGAAATGTATGGCGATGGTGCGGCGGAAACGCTGATCTGCGAGGCGCTGGGCAGCCTTCGCGACCAGTTGTTCCTCGTCAGCAAGGCGTATCCACAGAACGCATCGCGCTCCCGCCTTGCCGGTGCGTGCGAGGCGAGCCTGAAGCGGCTCGGCACCGATCGGCTCGACCTCTACCTGCTCCACTGGCGGGGATCGGTGCCGCTCGCCGAAACGATAGAGGCAATGGAGGCGCTGAAGTCGGCAGGAAAGATTCGGCATTGGGGTGTCAGCAACCTCGATACTGACGATATGGACGAGCTTGTCGCTGCCGGTGGGGATGGCTGCGTGACCGATCAGATCCTCTACAATCTCGTCCGTCGAGGCCCTGAGTTGGACCTGTTGCCGTGGCTCGCCCAGCACAAAGTGCCAGTGATGGCGTATAGTCCCGTCGAGCAGGGACGCCTCTCAAGCCATCCCGCCCTCGACAAAGTAGCGGCCCAGGTTGGCGAAACCCCTGCGCAGGTCGCACTTGCCTGGACGTTGCGCCACGATGGCCTTATCGCCATCCCGAAAGCGAGTTCGATTGCACATGTGCGGGAGAACCGCGCGGCCGCAGATATCGTGCTCTCCGACGCCGACATTGCGACACTCGATGCGGAATTTCCCAGGCCACGCGACCGCCGTCCACTCGAGATGCTTTAGCGTCAGATGACGATATTATCGCTCGAAGGAACAGAACGCAAACCGGATCGGCGGTAGGCGCTCAGCGGTGCGGTGATCGGACCAGTGTCGACACCGCTATCGAGCGGGTGCTGCGCGACTGACGGTTCGAGCACCAGGCCTATCGCGCCCCTGGCCCCAATCTGCTCTTAGCCTCCACGAATAACCGTCTGACCATTCTTACCGTCTATGGGGCGTATCCGAGCTGGCAGGGCATCCAGCCAAGGGCGTCATTCTTGTCCATCGGGCGCTCTGGATCGAAGCTCGGGCGGCCTAGCTGTCAGCACGACACCGCGCTGCCTGAGTTTCCGAGCTGCCATCCCAGCGTGCGCCGCTGGCGGGAAGGTGAGCCGATTACTCGCTCAAGCTCAGTTCGACAGAGCGCAGGCCATGAACCGTTCACTGCACTGCAGCGCCGAATTAGCGCTCCGCTACCTAGGCAGCGTTGACAAAGTGGATTCCCAATCTGCCTGATTTCTGATTCACAGCTTCTCTTTGCGAGGAGCGATGATGGGCCGAGGCGATCTGACGGACGAGGAATGGGATGTGATCGCGGGGCTTCTGCCGTCGGAGCGCGGCCGCAAGTCCCGTCCTGCCCATGACAACCGGCGTTTCCTCAACGGCATGCTGCATGTTTTGCGGGTCGGCTGTCCGTGGCGCGATATGCATGAACGCTATGGTCTGTGGAATTCGGTCTATGTGCGGTTCCGGCGCTGGGCCGAACAAGGTGTGTGGGATGCAATCCTGGCGACATTGGTGGAATTGGAACTGACCGACGACTGGCAGCACATGATCGACAGCACCATAGTTCGCGGCCACGTATCGGCAGTGGGCGGAAACGTATGGCCCGCCCCGTCGGCAAGCGGTTTGTTTCTGACGATCTGAGCAGTCTGCGAAAACGTATCCGGCCTTTCGGCATGATGCCGTTGGCCAAGATGGAGATCCGCGCGTCCTGGTCCTCATAAAGGGGCCGGCATCGAAGTGCCATTTTGCGCCATAGGGTTCCAAGACACCGGTCGACTGTCAGGCCATCTTCTTCTCACCTCCCGCAGACATCATGCAGCGGATGCCAAAGGCATCGGCCGATCTCGTTCACGCCGCCAGCAATGTGGGTTCGTAGGTCCGTCCGTGGCGCAGAAGTGCCCAGACGATCCGCGCCATTTTGGCCGCAAGAGCGACGACGACGGTGTTTTGATGCGCTCGCGAGAGCAGGCCGCGCACCCATGCGCCCAGACGTGTATCGCTCTTGCTCATCGTCGGCAGCGACGAACGTGCACCCTGGATAAGGATCTTACGCAGGTATCGGCTGCCGCGTTTGGTAATGCCGAGCAACCGAGGTTTGCCGCCGGTGGTGGCCTGACGCGGGACCAGGCCCAACCATGCAGCAAGATCGCGACCACGCGCAAAGGTCCGGGCATCGCCGACGGCAGCGACCAGTGCAGTCGCGTTGAGGGCGCCAATGCCGGGAATGGTCAGCAGGCGCTGCGTTCGCTCGTCGGTCAGCGCTGCTTGCGCGAACTCGGCATCGAGGTCCGCAATCCTCTCGTCAAGCGCTATCCAGCGGGCGCGCATGTCCGCGACGAGCCGATGAATGCGAAACCCCAGAACGGGTTCTTCGGCTTCGAGCATCTCGCCGAGCCGAACCGCGAGCTTCGCACGCCCTTGCGGGACGATATGCCCGCGCTCGAGGAGCAAACTCCTGATCTGGTTCATCAGTGAGGTCCGCTCGCCGACGAGCTGGTCGCGAATCCGGTGCAGTGTCTGCATGTCCAACTGCTCCTGGCTCTTCAGCTCCACGAACCGCATAGTCGGCCGTGTCGCCGCCTCTGCGATAGCTTCGGCATCGCGATCGTCGTTCTTCTGGGCCTTCACGTATGGACGGACATATTCCGGCGACATCAACCGGACGGTATGTCCATGCGCTACCAGCGCACGGCCCATATGGTGGGCACCGCAACAGGCCTCCATCGCCACAACGCATGGCGCGAGTGACCCTGCAAAGGCGATGACCGTCTCACGTCGCATACGCCTGCGAACGACAACCCTACCGGTGCCGTCCAGCCCCACCACGCTGCAGCTGTTCTTGCCGAGGTCGATCCCCAGAACTGAAACTTCCATGAGGGACGCCCCGACGCCGCGATGCTCTGACCCTCTTCCTCCGCGTTCGCATATCCTGTTCGTGTGTATGTCGGCCGTGCCCCTTTCGGGGTGCGGCCTTTTGCGTAGGTCCGAGCTGGGGCGGCGCCGTTGGCGCCGCCCTTCGTGGATCAGGCGTGAATGATAGGTGCATTTTGCCAAATATGGTCGAAGTCTGCTCAAGCAGACTATCAGATGAGTTGAGTGAAGGTGAGGGCCGGATAGGCGTGACGCCGGGGATGTATGACAATAGCCTTTGATGCATGTCCGTCTTCACCTTCCGTCTCGACGATGACATCGCCCAGCGCTTCGATGCTGTGGCGGAGAGCGCCGGCGGCCGCTCGGTTTTGCTGCGCCGCCTCGTCATGAATGCAGTGGACGCGGAGGAGGGCAAGAGGTCGGGGCCAGTCCGCCGGCGGGAGCGAGCAACACGGCGGTTTGAGATCCGGCTGACCGATGCAGAAATTGCCGCGCTGGATGCCGAGGCCGATGCTTTGGGTATGAAGCGCACAGACTGGGTGACAAGGCTGGTGCGCCGCCGGCTGCATTCTGTGGCGCCGCTGCCGCTTGAAGAGCGGGCGGCAGTTGCTCAGGCGTGGCGCGAACTCAACCGGATCGGCATCAATCTCAATCAGGCAACGCGTGCGCTCAATGCTTCGGTGATGGTCGAATCCGGGCTCGATGTCGCGCGCGAGGCGGCGCGGGTGGCAAGCTTCCGGGCGGAAATCCGGATGGCGCTTGCCGGTCTCGGCACCGCGCTCAAGGGCGATCTTGCCTATTGGGATAGCCTCGATGCTTGAGGAGGAGGGCATCCTGCCGCTGCCCAGCCTCATGGAGGCATGGCGGCCGCCCACCGGCGGTAAACGGACACTGCGGGGGGCCTATGTCCGCATCGGACGAGGCGCACCGGGCCGGGGAGGGCAGGGGCGGCCCGAGCCGCTGAGCCAGGCCGAGGCTCGGGCCAAGCTCGAGCGGATCGTGCGCAAGGCCCCGGAGGTCATGGTCAAGGTCTCGGGCAAGCAATATGGCGCGCATCATCTATCCGAGCATTTCGGCTATGTTGCGCGGCACGGGAAGCTTGCGGTGCGCTCGAGCGAAGGCGAGATCATCGATGATCCCAAGCGGCTGAAGGAGATCGCGCAGGACTGGGCCATGCTCGACGAGGCGATGAACGAGCATGGCCGTGATCGGCCGACCTCGCTGTCACTCGTCCTCTCCATGCCCGGCGGTTCGACCGATCCCGAGACGCTGCAGGATGCCGCCCAGGCGTTCGCTCGGATCCTGTTCGAGGACAATCACGCCTATATGCTGGCGCTGCACACCGATACCGATCATCCGCATGTCCATCTGACGGTGGCCACAGAAGGTGCGGACGGTAGGCGGTTCAACCCGCGCAAGGCCGACCTCCATCATATGCGGGAGACATTCGCGCATGAGCTACGGGCGCGCGGCATCGCGGCTGAGGCGACGCCCAGACGCGCACGCGGTCACGTTCAAAAGCGTGTGCGCTCCGCAGCGCTGCATCTCGATGCTCGGATCGGTCAGGAGGGGCGCCGGCTCAATATGGATGAACTCAACGTGTTGCGCGCCCGGGCCTTTGCGCACGCGCGCGATGAGGAACGGCGGCCGCAAGACGTGATGGCGCTGGTTCGCCAGAAGCAGATACGCGGTGCTTATGCGGAGGCGGCGGTGGCGCTTGCACGCACCGGTGAGGCCGGCGACCAAGCGCTTTCCGGCGAAATTGCGGTCTTCCTGGCGGCTATGCCGCCGGCGGTTTCTCGACGTCTCGCGCTGGCCCGTGAGATGATGCAGGGGCGGCAAGCGACACATCCGGCGCGCGAACTGGAGGGTGGAGCTGGTCCCGAGCGGCCACCGCCCGAGCGTGGGCGGGAGCGCTGATTCGCATGGGCGGCTGATCTTGCTAAGGGATGCTCCCACTACCATGTGCTGGAATGTCTTGGAAAATCGAGGGAATTGGCGCTTTCTGCGGTCATAACTTGTTAGAAAAAACGATGCTATTATCTAACAGAAAGGAGCATGGACATGTCTGCGGTGGCTGATCGGATTATGAAGCGTGTGCGCGGCAAGGGCCGTGGCTGGGTGTTTACGCCCAAGCAGTTCGTCGACTTCGGTACCCGCGGCTCGGTCGACATGGCGCTGTCGCGTCTCGCGCATGCCGGCGACATCCGTCGGATCGGCCGCGGTCTCTACGATTATCCCCGCCAGCATGACAAGCTTGGTGCCCTGAGCCCGGATCCCTGGCAGGTGGCCCAAGCGCTCTCCGCGCAGAGCGGCGATGCGCTCGCCCCGTCGGGAGCGGCGGCGGCCAATAGCCTTGGCTTCTCGACACAGGTGCCCACCCGGGTAAGTTACGCCACCAGCGGCCGCACCCGCACCGTCAGGGCTGGTGGCTGCCGCGTCACCTTGAGGCACAGCCGCGCGCCGGTGCTCGATGCGCCGGATTCTGTGAATGCAATCGTCCAGGCGCTCGCGCATCTCGGAAAAGGCAATATCGGCGCGGATGCGGTCGGGCGTATCGCCGCGCGGCTCGATGATGCCGGTACGCGTGCGCTCGTCGCGGCCCGCCCGGCTATGCCGGGCTGGATGGGTGACGTCGTCCTGAAGATTCAGGCAACGCACGATGAACTTTCCCGATAGGGAAATTTCTGGCATTTCACGCATAACGTCGCTTAAAATACCCCGTTCGGGAAAATTATAACTTGAAATCGTCTGGTCGATCTTATATTTCCCGCTCGGGAAAGTGAGGTCATATGCTCGATATGACGATGATCGGCCAGATTGTTCGCGACGAGCGCAAGGAAATGGGGCTGCGCCAGGACGAATTGGCGGCGGCCAGCGGAGTAGGCTTGCGCTTCATCGTCGAACTTGAGCGCGGCAAGGCAACGGCACAGATTGGCAAGGTGATTACGGTTCTTGCGGCTTTAGGCTGCGAGCTTCAGATCCGTCGTCCTGACGGGATCGTGATCGCGGGACAGCCAACGTGACCGCCGACATTCTTGAGCGACTTGTCGTTTGGTCTGATCAGCGGATCGCCGGTGAACTTTCCATCGACCGTGGCGGCGCAATGCATTTCATCTATGCCGACGATTGGTTAGCCGATCCAGCGGCAGGCCCGCTTTCGCACGCGCTTCCAAAGCAAGCAGAGCCATTCGGCGATGCGTTATGTAAAGCCGTCTTTGGTGGACTCCTGCCCGAAGAGGGGCAACGAACAGCCATCGCGCGGGCCCTCGGAGTATCGCCTGACAATCCCTTTCGATTGTTGGCTGCGCTCGGCGGTGATGTTGCAGGCGCGCTCGCCTTTTTGCCCGAAGGGGAGAAACCGCCGCTGCCTCCTGAAGGTGAGCTGCCCCCTGCGCTGGATGATGCCGAGCTTGCGGTTTTAATCGGTCGCCTGCCGCGCGTACCGATGCTGGCCGGGCAAGGGGGCGCTCGGCTCAGCTTGGCTGGCGCCCAGGGCAAGCTCCCCGTCGTGCTGGCCGAGGGGCGGGTGGCCGTGCCGCGCGTAGGTGAGCCATCTACACACCTCATCAAGCCAGAGCCAGATCGCTTTCCAGGCCTTGCCGCCAATGAAGGCTTCTGCCTGGCACTGGCGCGCGCGGTGGGTCTCGATGCTGCCATGGCAGAGTGGCGAGAGGTCGCTGATAAACCCTATCTGCTGGTCACTCGTTACGATCGTCTGGATCGCGATGGTCATACGATCCGGTTGCATCAGGAGGATTTTGCGCAGGCGCAGGGCGTGCCGTCCAACCGCAAATATGCCAGCGAAGGCGGGCCAACCTTCCGCGATTGCTTCGCGTTGGCGCGCCAGGCGACCACCCGGCCGGCACGCGAGGTGCTGAAGCTTGCCGACGCGGCAATCTTCAATGTGATCATCGGCAACGCTGACGCCCATGCGAAAAATTATAGTCTCGTTCGGCAGAGCAAGGGCGAGGTCGTGCTCGCACCGCTGTACGATCTGGTTGCAACCCACATGTGGCCAGAGCTGTCAGCGAAGCTCGCCATGCGTTTCGGCCGTGCCGCTACGCTGGAGGAAATAAATGCCGGAAGCTTTGTGCGCTTTGCTGGCGATACGGGACTGGCTCTACCGTTTCTTCGTCGCCGCGTGGCGGCGCTCGCGGGCCGGGTCCGAGAGGTCATTTCAGGTGGCGTCACCGTGCCAGGGCTAGATGGCACCGCTCGCCTCGGTGAACTCCCGTCAATTGTTCTCGACCGTGCTGCTCGGTTGGCACTGAAGGCAGAACTGCATGGTAATTAAGATTATGATATTAAACGATAAAAACTGATAATATATCTTATGTTAAATGTCACCCATGACTTAATTTGATGCGTTTTCACACTCTAAGAATGCCAAAGCTGACGCTATCGCTTGGAGATATTTCGTAACTTACGTAAATGGCGTCATCACCATTGGCGCTTTCTCGCAAAGGAGGTGTGCCATCTTCAAGTACGAAAAGCACCGGTGGCGCTGAGAATGGGTAAGGGCTGGAGTCGTTCATCATACCGAATGCACGAATCTGGAAAGTGTATCTCCGCTCGTCTGCATCGATCAATGCAAGTAGTTTTTGGGCCGCATCCAGCACAGATGATGGTAGATCGAGCGATCTGTTGCCTAGTAGCTCCTCGACATAGTAGCTGAGATCGCCTGCTCCATAATCTAGAAAAGGTTGGTCAAAACCCGAAATGGCGTGACCTGGTAGCCAAAAGGGAGTTTCTCTCGCAGGATCAATGTCTAACAATCGCCTATGGTAATCCTTAGGCTGTTGGGACGGTACGGGTGTGATGTCTGCTCCAGCGACCGCTACTGACGGTACCAGGCGCACGATTGCGCCACGATCCCAAGCCCAGATCTGAAGCCACTCCGTACCCAGGTTCACTCCCTTGAGAAGCCCGAGTTGCGGAAGATGTATTTGCAAAACGGGTTCTAGCCAGCGACCATCTTCCGCTGGCCAAGGAAAATCGACAGAGGTAAAAAGTGGTCCGGCCAATATCGCCCCGCGACGGTCGATTATGTCTTGCGCTTCGATCAGAACCGGCCAAGCCAAATTGATTCGCTCACAATGTTGGAAGATCGCCCGCACAGTTTCATGTCGGTGGATTTTGTCAGAACTGTCGGACTGTATGACGCCCAATAGCTGCTCGATACCGTGGGCTATGCCGGTGTCTATCACGTGCTTTAGTTTCGCCCTAAGCATATTACGAACTCACTATCGTTGCCGCTGAATAGGCCACTCAAGGCGGAATATTAAGCGCGGGCGCAAATCAATCAGCCTTTGAGGTTCTCAGATAGATAACCTCGAAGGCCTTCACTGATCTGAACTGCTGAAGCCTGTTAGCAAAGCTGAAGGCGTCGTTGAGCTCATACTGCTGAAAAATATCCAACCCCCTATCGAGAGCGATTTTCCATCCGGTATCGGTCACTATGTGGCGGGCATGGATGGTGTTGGTTTGGTCAAACTCCCATGTGAAACTGATCCCGATACCTTCGCAAGACTGCGCTATTGCCCCAAGGTTCTCTGCCTGTTTTTCCGGGTCACGTCCGTCAATGTGGTGTAATTTCGGTGCTGGCCATCGGGCTGCATTTTCAGGCGGCCTTGGGTGTAATCTGTAGCGGCTGAACCTCCTCGGTTATGGGTGTGGCAAGGGCGGCCATGCCCTCGATCTGCATGT